>NZ_CEVWNY010000001.1:0-123239 GCF_982384815.1 Desulfitobacterium sp.
TATCGAAGCAAAAGCAGAAGAAAAAGGGGAGAGTATTTTAGCCGTCGCCGACCAGTCTGCTCGTTATGCGACGAGCGGATTAAAGTACATTTCAGCCACTCCGGAAATTCGTTTTGCATATGAATCAACAGGCGTTATAACAAACTTCTGTGATTATAAGGATGAGAAAGCCCGTTCGCGTGAGGTCTTCACCTTCCACCAGCCTGAAACTCTACTTGGGTGGATGAAAGATACAAACACTTTACGCAACCGCATGAAGGCCTTTCCGGACTTTGACACAAAAGGATTCCGTGATTGTCAGGTTAAGGCGATTATAAACCTTGAAAAATCATTCGCAGACAATAAGCCGCGAGCCCTCATACAAATGGCGACCGGCGCTGGTAAGACCTTCACTGCGATAACTGCATCCTATCGCCTTCTGAAGTTTGCAAAGGCTAAGCGCATCTTATTTCTGGTAGATACGAAGAACCTTGGTGAGCAAGCCGAGAGTGAGTTCCTTAGCTATAAGCCGTCTGATGAGGGGCGCTTGTTCCCCGAACTTTATGGTGTGAAGCGCCTTAATTCGTCGCACATTCCGAAGGATACCAGGGTCTGCATCAGCACCATCCAGCGCATGTACTCAATTCTTCGTGGAGAAGAACTTGACGAGCCGGTCGAGGGAACTTCGATGAATGAACAGCCGATTACGGGCAGACCCCGCGAGGTGGCCTATAATCCTAAATACCCGCCTGAGTTCTTCGATATTATTATCATCGATGAATGTCACAGGTCGATATACAACATCTGGCAGCAAGTGCTTGACTACTTTGATGCCTTTCTTATCGGTCTTACGGCAACACCGGAAAATCGAACATATGCCTTTTTTAAGCAGAATGTTGTAAGTGAATACACTCATGAGCAGGCAGTGCTCGACGATGTTAATGTCGGCCGCGAAGGTACATACCTTATTGAAACAAAGGTCGGCAGCCAGGGAGCGACTATACTCAAACAGACTATTGAGAAACGTGACCGTCTCTCTCGCAAAAAGAGGTGGGAACAGCTCGACGAGGATCTTGAGTATGCTCCAATTAAATTGGATCGCGATGTCATTAATCCGACGCAAATCCGAAGTGTCATCAGGGCATTTAAGGAAGCATTACCAACGATGTTTCCCGGCAGAGTAAATATGAAGCCGGGAGAGACGGAAATCCCAAAGACGCTTATTTTCGCCAAGACAGACAGTCACGCTGATGACATCATAGGTATTGTCCGTGAAGAGTTTGGTGAGGGCAATGAGTTCTGCAAGAAGATAACTTACACTTCAACAGATGACCCCAAGAGCGTACTCAATTCATTCCGTAATGACTTCCATCCAAGGATAGCCGTAACGGTAGATATGATCGCCACAGGCACAGATGTAAAACCGATTGAATGCTTAGTATTCATGCGGGACGTTAGGAGTAAAAACTACTTCGAACAAATGCTCGGGCGAGCCACGAGGACTCTCAATTACGAGGATTTGCACAGAGTTTCTCCTACAGCTACGCAACGGAAGCTTGGTTATATAGTCGTGGACGCGGTTGGCGTCACCAAGTCTCAAAAGACCACATCGCGTCAGTTGGAGCGTAAGCCGACTGTTTCTCTAAAAAACTTGATGATGAGCGTTGCAATGGGTGCGCGTGATGACGACACGCTTACCTCTCTTGCAAGTCGCATGGAGCGCCTTGATAAGGTAATGACGCCCTCAGAAAAAGAAAAGTTCATATCGCTCTGCAAAGATGAAGGCATCTCCCTTGGCAACATTATTGAGGGGGGGATTAAAATCCCATGCCACGAAGACGAGATCACTCCGATTACGATAGCTGAGACATTACTCAATGCCTTTGATGAGGATGTTATCACGGGAGTAGCGCAACAAAAGTATGGTGTTGATGATCCGGAGAAGATAACCGATGAACAGTACAATACTGTCAGCAAGCAGATGGTCGCCACGGCTTCTTCGCCATTTAATAATCCAAAGTTGCGAGACTTTCTTGAAAATGTCCGAAAGAACCACGATCAGGTCATCGACAATGTTAATATCGATGAAGTGACATTTAGCGGATGGGATGCAGCATATGCCGATAAGGCTAAGGAGACTGTTGAAACATTTGCACGATTTATCGAAGATAATAAAAACGTTATTGATGCGTTGGAGATTATTTATACACAGAGCTATCGCAGGAGACCTCTGACACTCAAAAAGATTGAAGAGCTTTATGAAGCAATGAGGAAGGCACCATATCATCTTACAACTGAAAAAGTCTGGATGGCGTTTTCGATACTGAGACCGGACAAGGTTCAAGCTAAAAATGTGGTAAACAAGCTTGTAGATATCGTATCACTAATAAGGTTTGAACTGGGGCAGACACCAGAGCTACGCCTGTTTTCGGCCGAGGTTAATCTCCGTTTTCGTGACTGGATGTTAAAAAAGAATGCCGGATATATACAGTTTACTGAGGAGCAGACGGATTGGCTCCGTATGATACGTGACCATATTGCCACATCAATGCAGATCACGCCCGATGACTTGGACTACACCCCGTTTGACGGCAAGGGTGGTCGAGGTAAATTCTATCAGCTATTTGGTAATAAGTATGAAGAAATTCTAAATGAAATGAACGATGCGCTTGTTGCGGCATAAAAATTGGGGGATAAAATCAATGGCAGAGCCAAACATCGGACAAAAGATATGGTCGATGGCGAACACCCTACGGGATGACGGCATTGGCAAAAGTGACTACCTTGAGCAGCTTACGTATCTGTTGTTCGTTAAGATGGCGGATGAGTACTCAAGACCGCCATATAATCGTAACATTGGTATTCCGGATGGAACCCGAAAGATAAAGGATGAGAATGGTAACGTTGCCCAAGAGGCTGATTGCAGATGGAATACTCTCAAGAGCAAGAGCGGAAGCGAGCTCTTTACCCACTACGAAAAAGTACTCAAAACCCTCTCAGGACAAGCAGGTACCCTGCAACAAATATACACTGGGGCACAGAATAAGATCAGCAACCCTGCTCAACTCGCCAGGATCATCAACATGGTGGACAGTGAGAACTGGTCATCTATGTCAAGTGATGTGAAGGGTGATATCTACGAAGACCTGCTTGAAAAAATAGCCGCCGATACCAAAAGCGGTGCAGGGCAATATTTCACACCGCGCGCCCTTATCAATACGATGGTGAAATGCATACGCCCCGAGCCGGGTAAGACGGTGGCAGATCCAGCTGCCGGAAGCGGCGGGTTTCTTTTAGCAGTTAAGTCGTACATTGAGCATGAATACGGATCACGACTTGACCGTAAGTTAAAGGAATTTTTGAAGTTTCATACATTCAGGGGTTGGGAGATAGTTCAGAGCACATATCGGCTCTGTTTAATGAACCTTTTCCTTCACAATATTAGTGACTTTGAAGGGACACCTCCAATCACTCGTGCGGACTCTCTCTTAAGCGATCCCAGTGACAGGTTCGACTACATCCTCACCAATCCACCGTTCGGCAAGAAGTCTTCAATGACGTTCACAAATGAGGAGGGCGAACAAGAGCAGGAAGATTTGGTTTATAACCGACAAGACTTCTGGGTTACAACTTCAAATAAGCAGCTCAACTTTGTACAGCATATTCATACGATCTTGAAGACGACAGGCTCGGCGGCGGTTGTTGTGCCTGATAATGTCCTCTTTGAAGGCGGTGCTGGTGAGACCGTCCGTAAAAAACTTCTTGAGACCACCGACTTGCATACGATCCTTCGCTTACCAACCGGCATTTTCTATGCACAGGGTGTAAAAGCAAATGTTATCTTTTTTGATAACCGTGTTGCCGCTCCATCGCATCAGACTAGGGAAGTCTGGATCTACGACTACCGCACCGGCATACACCACACACTAAAGCAAAAGCCACTCCGCGAGAGTGACCTTGACGACTTCGTGGCTTGTTATAACCCCGAAAATCGACATATCAGGAAGGAAACCTATAGCGTAGATAATCCGAATGGGCGCTGGCGCAGATTTACTTATGACGAAATCATCGCTCGTGACAAGACAAGCCTTGACCTCACTTGGATTAAATCAGGGAATAGTGCTGACGATTATACTCTCGTTGAGCTTCTTAACCTAATTAAAGAAAAGTCGGCGGCGATTGTTACAGCTGTAAGTAATCTCGAAGAACTAATCGGCGAGGTGGATGAATGAATACTAAACAGCTTCGGCAAAAGATCCTCGACCTGGCCATCCGTGGAAAACTCGTACCTCAAGACCCTAATGATGAACCGGCATCCGTTCTTTTGGAAAGGGTTCGAGCAGAGAAGGAAAGATTAATCAAAGGAGGTAAAATCAAGCGTGACAAGAGCAACAGCATCATTTTCCGTGGTGATGATAAATCACACTATGAGCAGTTGCCACGGGGATGGGTTTGGACATGCTTAGGTGAGCTTTTCAATTTGCAAGCAGGCAAGTTCGTACAAGCAGCTGACATTGCAAATGATAATGCTATTAATAAATACCCTTGCTATGGTGGCAATGGGTTGCGTGGATATGTGAATAAGCATAACCGTGATGGTGAGTTTCCACTAATTGGACGGCAAGGCGCTTTATGCGGGAATATAAATTATGCGATAGGCCAATTCTATGCGACCGAACATGCAATTGTTGTAGAATGTTTCGCAAATACGAGTCCTCGTTGGGCATTTTACTTTTTGGACAAGTTGAATCTTAATCAGTACGCAACCGCTACAGCACAGCCTGGTTTGTCGGTTAAAACAATCAACGATGTTCCGATACCCCTTCCGCCACTTTCCGAACAACAGCGCATTGTCACCGCTATCGAATCAGCGTTTGCCGTTATTGACGAAATTGAACGCGAAAAGGCAACTCTCCAAGCTGCCGTCACTGTAGCGAAGTCCAAAATTCTCTCCCTCGCCATTCGCGGAAAACTCGTATCGCAAGACCCAAACGATGAACCAGCAAGAGTCTTGCTGGAACGTATCAAAGAGGAGCGAGAGCTGCTTGTCAAAACCAGCAAAATCAAGCGTGATAAAAATGATTTTGTCATCTTCCGAGGTGATGATAACTCTTATTATGCAGGGTTGCCGAAATCGTGGACTGTCTGCCGATTGGATGATATTGGATCAACAAATATTGGACTAACATACAAGCCTAAGGATATTTGCAATAATGGTGTGCCCGTTTTGCGTTCAAACAATATAAAAGACGGGGGGTTGGATTTTTCCGATTTAGTTAGAGTGAACACTTCTTTAAGCGAAAACTTGGAATTGAATGAAGGCGATATTCTAATCTGCGCACGGAATGGAAGTCGAAATTTAGTTGGGAAATGCGCTTTAGTGCATGGTTTATCAGAACGGGTGACTTTTGGTGCGTTTATGGCTGTGTACCGGAGTTTTATAAGCAATAGTTATATTTATTATTTTCTCCATACAGATAACTTTCGCTCAATATTTCAGAGCGAGGGCATTTCTACCCAAATAAACCAACTTACTCAGGCTATGATAAGACAAACGATTATTCCTTTACCGCCCCTCGCAGAACAGCGGAGAATTGTAGCGGCAATAGAAGCGGCGTTTGAGAAATTAGACAGTATAGCCGCAACGCTCGCGTAAAAGTCGAAGCACTCCACCCCATTGGGAGTGCTTCTTTTGCTTACCACGTTACAATTTTGTCCACCAAAGCCTGTTGCTCGCTTGCTGTACGGCGTAGATAAATCCGCGTCGTTTCAATACTTTCATGGCCCATTAAATCGGCGAGCAGAGCGATATCGTTGTACTTTTCCAAGAAATTCTTAGCGTAACGGTGGCGGAACGAATGCGGATATACAACTTTTGTGTTCAGCCGATACTTTTTGGCATAGTTCTTCAACTGCTGAGAGATACCGCGCGTCGTTATAGGCTCGCCGAAACGGTTCAGAAAAAGAAAACCAGAAGTCCTCCTCATTACTTCCAGCCACTCTATTGTTTCCGTTCTTAATTTTTTGGGAATATACAATCGTCGCAGTTTCCCACCTTTTGAATACAAGTCAAAATATCCTACTTGTACGTGCTCGGCCTTGATTTGCACCAGTTCGCTGACCCGCGCCCCGGTTGCCGCCAGATACCAGACAACAAAGTACCATTCCATATTGCCATCTTTTTTGAGAGAGTTCTTGAGGAATGTGTAGTCGGCATTGCTAATGACATTCTCCAAAAAATTTTTCTGCTGAACCTTTACGAATTTCAATTGCAAACTTTCTCTTTTTTGGAATTCTAGATACTTGTTTATTGCCTGAATACGTAAGTTCACCGTCTTTGGTTTAAAAAACTCCAACAAATACCCCTTATACGCCAATAGATTTTCTTTATTCACATCGTCATAATGATCAAAAAAATAGTTTACTGTCCACAAATACGATGTGATAGTGTTCTCCGAGAGATTCAACTTTCGGAGATGTGTCGCGAACTGTTCTTGTTTTTCCATTGTATGAATTCCTCCAGATATGAATTTTCGCAGTGAAAATCACTACCTGGAAAGGATAACATATTAACGCTTTAAGCGTATGACTTCGATTGGTTGCAAAGTTGTCTGTGTCGACGAGCAGATTCCATTTAATGTGCCGAAATCTTGGGAGTGGTATTGTTTGTCGAGCTTTTGGGATTTACTTTCTGGGCGAGATTTAACTCCGTCTGAATACTCAGACGATACCATATATCACGGGAGCGAGCAATTTTACCGATAACTCACTGATTATTAATCGTTGGACGGCTTCTCCAAAGATTGTTGCCAAAGATGGTGATTTGCTCATTACCCTGCAAAGGTACTGTAGGAGCAATGATAATTAACACTTAGGGCGAAATACACATTGCAAGGCAGATTACCGTAAAGGCTTGAATGTGAAGTTTTTGCGAATTGCAATGGGGTCGTTTGTTATCAAATCACTTCGGCAGTAAAAGGCATTATCCCCGTAATTAGTCGCAAGGACTTGTTGGATACGCTAATCCCTTGCCCACCCCTACGTGAACAAACACGGATTGTGAAAACTGTCAGTGAAGCTGATATTAAATTGTCCAAAACCACCAGGAACCTTAGCTGAGACTCTCTACAATTTTGTCCAGTTGTCCATAAGCTGATTCGATAGCAGCGACTATATAATGTTGTTCGGCAATAGGAGGAAGCCATAAGCCTATATCCATCAGTTGCTTTTTGGTGATACCGGAGATTGTGGTTCCGCGCCCTAAGTGTTTTAGTGATTGCATTTTGTGAAGTAAAAAGTGGAATAAATATCGGTTATAAATCACTTCTGGATAGAGTGGCATAAGTGCCTGATTGTCCTGACTGAAACACATCTCGCAATCCAGAATAGCTACTTTTCCAAGCCCAACACGGGTTACAACTACAACACTGCCCGCTGGCACGGCGTTTGTTGCTGAGTTGTCAATGCCAAGTTGCGTAACATAACGTCTTGGTATGATATTCCCGTTTTCATCAATGTCGGCACTTGAAAACCACGGTATCCCGTCACCCCAGTATCCAACTTCGTTGGTCGCCGGTGTTCCTCCACCGACTGCAGTAAATAGTTTTTCTATCGGGATCACTGTCCACCCGTCAGGCAAGTTCTCATAATAAGAGTTATCATCACCTCGGAAGATGGCTGTTTCACTCCTACTACGATTTATTTTACCCGCTTTAACAAACCCATCCCGCTCTGTGCGAATGCGCTTAAGAAGGACGGAAGCAGGCTCTTCATTCGGGTCTTGAGGCACGAGCTTGCCGCGTATTGCGAGAGAGAGAATCTTCGATTTTATTGTGGCGACAGCAGCCAGCAAATCTGTTCTGCTACGCTCGATTTCATCGATAACAGCGAACGCTGATTCAATTGCATTGATTATACGGGACTGCTCAAAGAGTGGTGGTATGGGAATCAGCATTTCTTTTTGCTTTTCAGCAGGCAGTCCTTCCTGAGCCGCACCGACTTGAACATTCTTGATAATTGATTGGATATAGTCAGAAATAATGACTTTATGGACAAAAGGGTGTAACTGTTTCTCACAAAGTCTAATAATTGAAACGTGTTGATTGACATTAGCTTTGCCCATGTCAACTGGCACGATTGTGCTTCTTCCAATAGAAGCGCCTGTAATGTTCAGCAAGATGTCATTTGGTTGGACTTTAGTGCCCGCCATATGCTCATTTATTTCATCGGTGATATAGACAACGTCATCTAAACGCAAACCTTCATTGTAAACATTTTGAGAGCGGATAAAAACAACACCTTTGGATTGATATACTGCTTTTCCTCCTCGTGGTGTACTACCAGAACCTATCTTCTCGGCTATATCGCCAAGCCTTACCCAACACCAACTATCTGGCACATCAAACGGCAACTGCTCATAGTGTGATTTATTAAAACATTTCCGGTTGTGACCTTTCTCGATAAAGCGAACAGCCCAGAGTTCAATTTCTAAGAATGATTAGGGTTACTCTCTATTTAGGGTGAAGAAAGAGGCTGGCCCTCGCCAGAAAGGGACCGCTTAAAAAGCAAGTTTAGGTGGTTTTAGCGTTTTGAGAAATAAATTATGGTAAAACTGAGTTATATTAATCGTCCGAAATGCCTTTTCGTTTCCACATGGACTGATTAGTTTAAACTTTTGTTGATTGCTAAAAAGATGCATTTTGATTTAAACAATAGCAGAACATACGTTCTCTAAAAAACTGCGGGCTACAAGCTGCGCTGGATAAGTACGACAGCTTGCCTGAACTGGATTTTGCTCGTGCTCTTGAACATGATTCGGCAGTACTGAAATAGATGTAGTGACCAGAAGTATTTAAATCAGGAGACGATAATTAAAAGAAGGTGTGAAAGATGAGCCGGTTAGGCAATCAGCCTACATATAAGCGCCAACGCTTTCTATTGGCGTTCCTTTGCCAACTTAATGACGGTGTGACAGCTACCGATTTGCAGGAATTGTGTTCCTCCACGTGATGACCGAGGGTTCGGATTTTTTCGAGTTCGTTCCGTATAGGTTTGGCCCGTATTCGTTTCAGCTGAATGAGATTTGGATATTCTCCAGCGGGATGGATAGGAAACTCGAACACATTACACGGACAGTCGGAATAAAGTATGTTCATATTCCCGACCTCGGCATTGAGCCCGATAAGCGTAGCTCCCTTGAAACGGCGGAGTCCTTGTTTGATGATTACGCTAAAACCCTCCCACGCCGTAGTGTGTTTCTTGAAGAGGTCTATACGCTGTTGCGTACAAACACTCGCATTGCTCTGATGTACTTTGAACGCCAGCCGGAAATGTGCCATCGGCACGTTATCAGAGACTATATAGCTAAAACATACCAAGTAAGGAGCCAAGACCTATGATGCTTGAAAAGAGGCGCATTTACATCTTGGTCAACCCGTTTATTATCATCGGCGTTTTCTGCTCGCCAATGCCCTCACCGAATCTGTAGATGAGTTTGTTCGATTTGTTGGTGGAACCTAATATTCACGATGGAAATGATGGTTGGTATTTCAGATGAAAATAGGATTAAAATTTCTGCCCATTGAAAGGACTCCTATGGAAGATAACAAAAATAATTATTTATACGCAACCGTTAGGTGACAAAATAAAAACTAAAAACCGTCAGATGGAGGCGAATTGCTAATACCTTGATGGTTTTTTCTTTTGTCGCTTATCCTGCAAATAACCACTTTCCTACAAGCATATTCAGTCATTCCTTGTTTTTATCAATCACAAAAGGAAAGCTTCCCTAAGAATTGAACCTCTCGGGGAAGCCTTAAAATCGGTTATTAAATTAGTCAATTGTAAAGGAACAATAGCAAATATGGCGAATTTAATAAAAATAGGAAGGATATTCCTTATATATTAGGGATACAAGAAGAAATATGCATGTAGAGGTGGTTTCAACATGGGCTTTTTCGACAAGATTAAAGAACCAATTTTCTTGAAAGAAGGCAGCAGTGCCAAGGAGCAGCTGGAGCAATTGAATTTATTGCTGTCTGAGGCATCTCCGGATGTTAAGGAACAGATAGAGCAGGAGATGCGCTTATTAAATGCTGGGATCGCTGGTGAGGAAAATATTGCGTTTGAATTGAGAAACAGCCACATACCTATGTTCATTTTGCATGATTTGTATTTGAAGCACGGTGAGTTATCTGCTCAGATTGATTATTTGATCATTACGAGGAAACGGTATTTTGTTGTCGAATGCAAAAACTTGTTTGGAAATTTGGAGATTAACAGTAACGGTGATTTTATCCGTACTGTAAACCATAAAGGCAAGTATATGAAGGAAGGAATCTATTCCCCGATTACGCAAAATAAAAGACATCTGGAGCTGATCAAGCAGATAAGGCTGGAACATAATAATCCTATTTTTAGAGGGTTATTTGAAAAAAACTTTTATGATTATTACCGATCAGTCGTCGTGCTGGCTAATCCTAAGACGGTTCTGAATGCCAAATACGCTAAAAAAGAAGTGAAGAATCAAGTGATTCGGGCTGACCGGCTTATTGAATATATTCGTAGGGTCAATGGAGAGCCGGGCGTAGAATCGAGTGAAAAAGATATGGAGCAGCTCGCTCATTTTTTTCTAAAGCTGCATCAACAAAACCCCTCCGATTATGTGGAAAAATACCGTAAGTTAATAGAAAATCAAAAGGAGGATGGAGCAGAATTAACAGCTCCCGCGACCGCCCCAAAGGATCTTAATGGAAGTATAAAGGAAGAAGTGAATAATGCAAAAGATAATAACAAGGGGAAAGAGCAGGAAGAGAAGGGCGAATCGACCCTGATATGTCCCCAATGTGGTTCCGCCATGGTTAAACGCACAGCGAAGAAAGGGAGTAATGCAGGAAATGAATTCTGGGGCTGCTCTGGTTTTCCTAAATGCCGGGGAATTGTAAATATTAAGTGATGAGATTTTTCGCAATGGTTATGAATTGTGCATTAAAGCAAAGGATGTTTATAATGCTCCTCCACACCTTGCATTTCCCTTCAAAAAAGCTATACCTAGTAATAGGTGGAAATTAAAAAGTCGCCGTGACCTGAAAGTGTTGGCGCACTTCCAGGCACGAGCAGGTGAGCAAGCACCTACACGTAACAGTCCAGCTGTCCACGACGACATTCTTATTATACAATGCTGCCCGTTCATGCACAAGCAAGGTGCCTGTGCCCGCGGGTGAAGTGAGTGTGATAGGAGGTCTCGGCAGGGAGCAGACTGTGCGGCTTCACGCAGCAGGAGATTCAGCCTATTCCTGACCCAGGCAGCGGAAAGGAATTGTTCGCATACCGGTTATGCGGACCGTTTTTCTGTTCACGGCCGGTTTGTTTCCGGTTGATTGGGGTTAGGTGCTAGGATTCAGCAGATAACGAAGCATAGCGCATGTGTAGGGTGAAAAAACCTCGCATGCGCTTTTTAATTTCCCCTATCAAAGCAGACGGCAGGACCGGGTCAGGACCCGGAGCCTTGCCGCTGCTTGAAATAGGGGGTAGAGACTGGAATGACGGATTATAAGAAGATGTATTTTCAACTGGCGGCTAAAGTTGCTGATGCCATGGATATCCTTTTAAAAGCACAGCAGGAGGGAGAAGCGGAATTTATGGATGGAGAGCCGTTTCCTGAAAGCAAAGCCCTGGTCATTCAGGATGAAGGCAGTGATTATGAATAAGAAAGTTTTAGACCTGATTAAAAAAACGTGGAAATCGGATTTGTCCCAAAACGCGATAACGCTGTCGTGTTTTGGGACATGTTTGTGCCGGTTGTAAAGTCCGCTTGCGAAGGCAGGAAAAAGCAGATCATGGTGGAAGTAACAGAAGAAGGATTCATAAATAACTGGAAAGAAGGTTGTGTTCATGAATACTATGCCTTTTCAGCCGCCCACGGAGCATTATTTTGTCCTAAGTGCGGCAAACAAATCGTCATAGAAAAGGATTATTAATCAGGGTCATATAAACCAGATAATGGAGGGAAGTATAATGATAATCGCAGCTTTTGCCGGCACCGGTAAAACCTATTTTTGCGACCATGTTAAGGGAGCAAAGGATTTTGTTTGCATGCCTTATAAATACTTTTTGCCTGAAATAGATGACGCCAAGGTGGAGCACGAAAAGATAAAAGCCGACTTTTGCCTTGAAATGAATCCTGAATATCCAAGCAACTACATAAATGCGATACTGGAAAATATGGATAAATACAAATATCTTGTTATTCCATCCGACAGTCGCGTCCTTGCATGCTTAGAAGATAAACACATACCATATATTCTATGTTTTCCTGAATGCAAGGCAAAAGAAGCATACAGAAAAAGATATATGCAAAGAGGAAACACTGAAGAATTTATAGAAATTTTTATCGGTGGCTGGGACAATTTTATGAAATCTTTGCAACATGACGCATACGGTGCAAAGATTATTTTAGCCGAAGATAAGTACCTCTTTGATGCCAAAGAGGAAATTGACAAAATAATTTTATTAGGAGAGCTTCCGATTCATGACTATGAACAGAAAATTGTTCAGCATGATCAGATAGAACCGCATAAGTTGGCCTTAGACCACAGACCACTTAGCGGAATTGGCTCGTTGAAAATAAAATTATGAGACATAGATACTCTGGTTTATCAGATTTAGAGGCAGGCATTATCGTTGAGTTTCAAAAAGAAATAGTCAAGTCTCGTGAAAAGACTAAGTGTTTGCAAAGGATTAAGACTAAAGAATATATCCTAATATGATAGAAGGTGTAATCCATAATATATTTAAGTTGCTTTTCATTATCTAAGGAGACGGTAAGTAATCCGAATATTTATCCTTATAATGTGTTTGCTGATAAAGTAGACAAATCATTATTATTCAAGCCAATTACAGTTTTATATGGTAATAATGCCTCCGGAAAATCTACGCTGCTGAACATTATTGCAAATAAGCTGCAGATTGAAGGACAAGAGTATGCTGCCAGCAACCAGTATGGGAGTGTACCTTATTTTGCGAAATTCGTTGATGAATGCAGATATATTTTAGGTGAAGATGAAAACGGCCGGCAGATTAGCAGACTCCCCCGGGGAAGCAGGTATATTAAAAGCGAAGATATTTTATATGAAATAAAGAAAATTCAACAGGAACAAATTTTAGCCGATGGATACATATATGAGCACATTAGGCGAGGGATGAAAATGGAACAAATAGAACAATTAAAAAACTCCGATAAGATGCGAAAACAAATGGAGATTTTAAAATTCGCCCAGGAAAAGTACTCGAATGGAGAAACTACTTTGCAAATGTTGGATGATTACTTAGAATCAGATGCACTATATCTGCTGGACGAACCGGAAGTATCCCTGTCACCGGCAAATCAAACTCTGTTGGCTGAGAAGATCAATGAAATGTCTAGGCTTTTGGGATGTCAGTTTATTATTTCTACGCATTCACCATTTATGCTGGGGACATTAAGGGCGAAGATTTACAATCTTGATTCGAGGGAATTAGAGGTAACGAAATGGGCAGAGCTTGAAAATGTGAAGTACTTCTATGATTTTTTTAAAAGACGTAAGAAAGAGTTTGAATAACTCAAGCCATGTTGAGGCGGTTGTATCGCTCTCGAAATTCCTGATCCCTAAGGCTGATCAAAAGGGGCATAAACCCGGTGATGGAGGCTCGGGAGGGTAGAGGAGTTGGGCGGGAAAGTGGTACAATGACGATAGGTTATAAAGAAAAAGCCCGATGAACCGACAAACTGTAAGAAAGTTGGAAAACCATGAAACTTGACGACTTTGAAAGCATGATCGAGGGGCGCATCCTCGAGAGAGGCTATGAATACTATCAGGACGGCTGTGTCGTTTCTCTTGAGGAGACGGCTCCTTATAATTTTCTGGCCAAGGTAGAAGGCAGCGATCTATATCACGTTTTTGTAGAATTGGATGATAAAAACAATATCCTGGCCAGTGAATGCGACTGCCCTTATGACTTAGGTGAAACCTGCAAGCATGAGGTAGCGGCTTATTTTGCTCTGCACGAAAGGAACAAAAATATTATTCCGGGGCATGGTGTCACACAGGATGAATTGAAGAATCCCCAAAAGAAAGGAATCAAGAAACTACTAGATAATGCCTCGCAAGAAGCCTTGGTGAGTTTTCTGATGACCTTGGCCGAAGAATCAGAAGAGATGGAGACCAGAATCGAGCTGGCTTTCGGGGGCGAAAACGATCAGGAAGAAGTCAAGCGTTGCCTCAAACTGATTCACAGCTATATCCATAAAAATTCGGACCGGTATGGCTTTATAGGATACCATCAGATGGAAGAGGCCCTGGTAGGAACAGAGATTGTCTTGGAAAAGAGCAGGGAAGCCCTGAGCAAGGGGAGGACTCTGCAGGCTGTTCGATTAGCGTTGCTGGTCATTGGGGAAGCCGTCGAGATGATTCAATACGGTGACGACTCCGCCGGAGGAATCGGCGAGGTGGTGGCAGAAGGATTTACGATACTGGATGAAGTGAGTAATCTGGAGGAGCTTCCGGAGTCCATCCAGGAAGGGATTTTCGCGCTCATCATGGAGGAGGCCAAAAATCCCCGCTATCGGGAGTGGAGGGATTGGCAAATGGACCTCCTTCATTGCTGTGCTTCCCTGACTGTTAAGCCGGCGGAAAGGGCCTGTCTGGAGAATTATCTGGATAGTCTTATGAAGGCAAACCAAAAGAATACCTGGCCTTCGGAATATTTGACCGAGAGGATATTGCTGTTTCAATATGAACTTCTGTATCGCTTTGAAGGGGAAGCACAGGCTGAGGTGTTTCTGAATCAATGCCTTGACTATAGTGAATTCAGGGAAATGGCGCTCCGTCAGGCGGCGGAAAAGGGAGATGAGGAAAAGGTCATCCGTCTCTGCCTGGAGGGAGAAGAAAAGGATAAGAGCAGGAACTTGCCGGGACTGGTCGACCGTTGGAGAGAATATCGTTACCAATCTTACATTCGTACCGGTCAATTGGATAATCGGCGTAGTTTGGCCTTAGAGTTTGTTCAAGATGGGAGTTTTCGGCATTACCAGGAGCTTAAGAGCACTTACTCCCCAGAGGAATGGTCCAATGTCTACCCGGATATCATGGAGAGCTCACGCCGCAGCAAGAACCGTTTTCTGGGGATATATTCCCAGATTCTCGTGGAAGAGGGGCGGTGGGATCAATTAATGCAGTATGTCCGTGCCAATCCGACAATCATTGAATTGTATTATAAGCATCTGCTAGCCGACTACCGGGAAGAGGTGTACAGGATCTTTAGGCAAAATATTGAGCAGGCAGCAGTTAGGGCCAATACCCGTAGTCATTACCGGAGAGTTTGCGCCATCATCCGCACGTTGCAGAAAGCAGGCGGGAAAGAAGAAGCCAAACAAGTGGTGCAAAGCCTGATCCTCAAGTATCCCAGAAGGCCGGCATTCCGGGATGAGCTGGGTAAGCTTAAGCTGTAACATTATCGAAGTGAGGAAGCGAGTCTGATCTATTAACAGTGGGGATTTGAACCCAAGTGAATAATAACTGGAAGAAAGCTCTACGAATTATCTTTCTGATAACTCAGCCCCTCTATGGCAGAGAAAAAATCTATCATAGAGGGGCTGAGTTTATTTATAAATCTAATCCTCCAGGATCCGGCCATTGGTTGTGATCGTGACGACCTGCCAGGGTACTTGGCCGCTGTTTTTGAGAGCGGTTTTCACCGCGCTTTCCAAACCACCGCAGCAGGGAACTTCCATCCGGACAAGGGTCAGGGATTTAAGTGAGTTTTGCTGCAGGATGGCCGTCAGTTTTTCGCTGTAGTCCACTGAATCAAGTTTCGGACAGCCGATCAGGGTGATTTTATTACGCATAAACTCGTTGTGGAAATTCCCATAGACGTAACCACTACAGTCGGCTGCGATCAAGAGATGGGCATTATCGAAATAGGGAGCGTTTAGGGGAGCCAGTTTTATTTGCACCGGCCATTGCTTCAGCTGAGATTTAGCCTCCGGTTGGGTTTCGGGTTTATAGGTGGATTCGGGACGGCTCAGCAGCTCAGCATGATTGCCTGGACAGCCGCAAGCCAAGGTATGTTCATGGTGGTCATGATGGCCATGATGGTGATGGTGGCCTTCCAGATGTTTTTTGACGGCTTCCTCATCAAATTCAACCGCTTCTCTTTCTTCAAAAAAGATCGCATCATTCGGGCAGGCAGGAAGACAGTTGCCAAGCCCGTCGCAATAATCGTCGCGGAGCAGGCCGGCTTTTCCATTTACCAGCACGAGCGCCCCTTCGTGACAGGCGGTAATGCATAATCCGCAGCCGTCGCACGCCTGTTCATCGATTCTGATAATCTTTCTGATCATTGTTGGACCCTCCTTCGAGATACTTCTTGCATTTTAACATGATGCAGGAAGAGAAGATGTGCGCAAAATCACGTTATCACAACCCTTCAAAAGTTGTAGATTTCATTATGGGTTTGAGTTCATACATTCCTTTGCCGATGGCAACGGGCGCACGGGTCGAATGAATGGGTTATAAAATTCTTGGCTCCGCAACTGGAACATTCAATTACTATTGATTCTTTAACTGAGCTTTGTTCGGTATGATCTCGATATTCCTGTGTTTCCTTATCCTTTTCCCCCGGCCGAAAAAAGACATCCATCTACCTTTACTCAAGTTCAAATTTCTCCTTTCTTAAGCTCCAGCCTGCCGGAGTATCCGGGGAAGTTATTCCCTGCGGCGATATAGATAAAAAACATGGAGAGTGACTTATTGTGGCAATTGTTGAGGTCATAAAATATAACGGCGATCCGAATGTATTGGCCTGGAAATATCCGAACGAGGAACTGGGTACATGGACACAATTAATCGTCAACGAGTCGCAAGAAGCAATCTTATTTAAAGGGGGGAAAGCATTAGACCTGTTTACCAGCGGCATACATATGCTGGAAACAGCTAATATTCCAGTATTAAAATTCAAGTCAATTCGAATTGATACTGGAAGCAGGTGGGAAGCACAGGTTTTACATAATTTTTGCGGAAACCCGGAATACTATGGGAAAATTTCCGGGAGGAACTTTACATGCCGAACCTATCGGTTACTGCGCCTCATGAAGGCAAAGCGGGCTTAATCCCGGCCAAAACGGAGCCGGAAAATCTGGAGTGTCCTTTGGGGCTGGTGACAACCTGGCTGGTTCCCAATGAGCTTTTTTATATCCGCAATCATTTTCCCTATCCGCAGATCGACATGGCAACCTGGTCCCTGAGCATTGGCGGGCAATGCCAGCGTCCGGTTGCTTTTCATTATGATGAATTACTGAAGATGCCGCGGGTCACTAAGAGTGTGACCTTTGAATGCGCAGGCAATAAGCGTTCTTTCCTCACACCGCCTGCTGCCGGTGAACAATATGGTATTGGCGCGGTCGGCAATGCGAAATGGACCGGTGTGCCCTTAAGCTATCTCTTGGATCTGGCTCAGATCGATGCCGGGGTACAGGAGATTATCTTTACCGGCTGTGATTCCGGTCAGCGTCCGGACATGCCGGGGGAGTTCAACTATCAGCGGAGCCTGCCTTTTCAGAAGGAACTGCTGACCGAATGCCTGCTGGCTTATGAAATGAATGATCAGCCGCTGCCTTTTAAACATGGTGCCCCTGTACGGCTGATTGTTCCCGGGTGGTATGGCATGGCAAATGTAAAATGGCTGACCGGGATTACGGCTTCCGCCACCCCCTTTAAAGGCCCCTTTCAAGCGGTGGACTATCTGTATCTGCAGCGAGAGGACGACTATCAGCAGGCGGTTCCGGTTACCGAGATGAAGGTGAATTCGGTTATAACCTGGCCGTCGAAAGGGGAAGTCCTGAAGCCCGGCACCCATGTCCTGCGCGGCCTGGCCTGGACGGGTAAGGGTGTGATCACCAAGGTCAGTGTGAGTACCGATGATGGAATGAGCTGGACGGATGCTATCCTGGCTAGTCCGGAGCACCAGCAATTCACCTGGACCTTCTGGGAATATACCTGGACGATTTCCTCACCGGGGCACTATTCCCTTATGGTCAAAGCAGAAGATTCCCTGGGTAATCAGCAGCCGCGGGTTTCTGCGTGGAATGTTAAAGGATACGGCAATAATATGATGCATCAGGTGCCGGCTTTCGTTCCCGGTACCCCAATGGTTCATTGAGGCTTATTTGTTTTTACGGTGTAACAAGGCAGCTGGGAAACAATTGGTTAGCATAAGCAAAATTCCACCCAAATTTCCAAACGTTTGGGAATTTGAGCTGTCGTGATGGCCGACATAGATATTGGCGGATCATTTTACTTGACTGTAGGGGTTCATCGGGACAAAACCAAGTATAATCGGAAAAAAGCGAAGCAGGAGAAATTTTATGATGGGTATCATTGTGTATCGCATTGGGCGGTATAGAATGATATCCATCATGTTTTTAGTCCGGCTTCACTAATCCGCTCCAATACGTCTTCTTTCACCCTATTAGTCACATATCACTAACAAAACGCTTTTTTCCGGCTATGATTATTAGTGATATAACACTGATGGCGTAAAGGAGTGTTTTTCCATGCCCGATTATATGAAGATGTACTTTCAACTGGCTGCAAGGGTTGCTGATGCGATTGATCTTCTCCAGGAAGCCCTGGAACAGGGGGAAACGTCAAACTACATCGTGTATTAGAAATGCCAAGAACCAATCAAGTAGCAATTAGACACTGTCTAATTTTTATTTAAAAAAGGGAAAAAAGGCAGGTTACCGAAAACTATAATTTGACATAATAGGAAATCCGATGAAGGGGAATTCTTTGGTATATCATTGCTTGTATAGTGGAGGTGTTGGAATAAAGCGTCTTATAACCTAATCGCTTTATGGAACTGGACTTATAATTCTAATTTATGGCGGTACTTATATGTTTTATTTATTGGATTGATTGCTATAAAGGAGACCGTAACCATGTCCAAGAAGATTATGCAACTAAATGAAGGAGTTGGTGCGTAATAGCGTAGAAGAAACCCCAAACGGCTTGTTGGAAGAGGAAGCTCAACGGACAAATATTATAATTTGAGGAGTTTGGTTAGTTAGGAATTCTATGAAAAAGCGAGAGATTCAAAGAAAATAATAAAATATTGTAGGGAGGTTTGTTATATGTATAAATACAAATTTATAGAAACAACGGTAAAGACCTCAATTGCCTTCCGTTTTGAAGGATTTAAGGAAATTATTGAGGAACAAGCCTTGGAAGGTTGGCGTTTCGTTACGGCAATACCGGTAGAAAGTAGAGGAAATGGATGGATTTCGGTTCTTAGCTTAGTATTTGAAAAAGAAATAGACGAATAGTGTAAGCATGATCTTCGTTCACGCAGGAGCCTTGTGATTACAATTGTGATTACAACCAATCTGAAGCTTTCGAACTGGGAAGGGATATTTACAGACGACTAAATTTGAGCTAAGAACAACAAAAGGCACGTTTCATAGAGGAATGATCCCTCTGTGACCGTGCCTTTCCCTATGTCGATTTGATAAACACATAATGGGTGTCCGAAGAAAGCGCTTTCCGGTAGGCATAGCCCTGGCGGTCAAAGCTTTTGATGCCTTTAGGGTCTGTTATGGCATTTTCCGCCAGCCAACGGACCATTTCGCCCCGGGCCATTTTGCACAGGGTGCCTTTTTCCACGACTTTGCGGTCTTTCAGCTCTCCGAAGGTGCAGGTGAGAAAGCGGACTGATCGGGGCAGATGGGATGAGACGGTTTTACTGTATTCCCTGGACGCTAGGTTGAGGATGAAGTCCGTTTCCGTGCAGAGGCGCTGAGCCAGCTTATCCCCCCAAAAGGTGTAGAGGTCTTTGGACTGTTCACAAGACAGCTTTGCCTGCATCTCCAGACGATAGGGCCGTACCCCATCGTAGGGGCGCAAAAGACCATAGAAGCCGGAGAGGATGCGCAGATGCTCGTTGAGGTAAGTGAATTGCCCATGTTCGAACACTCCGGGTGCCATATATTGAAATTGGATGCCTTCATAGGACAGGATGGCAGGGGAGAGGTGGCGGCGCAGATCCATGTTCTGCAGACGCTCATAGTTGAGGGTGGCGATAGAATCATTGCAACACCACAGGGTTTTGAGTACGGTATAGTCCATACCCCGCATAAGGCCCAGGAGTTTTTCCGCTTCATTTATAAAGGCGGGCAGGCTCTCATAAGGCAGATCATCGGTGATATTCATTTTCTTGGCCGGAGAGATGATAATGCGCACAGATTACCGTCCTTTTCAGATTAGTTGACCACAGTTTAGCATGTTTGCTGTTTTGCGTACAGGGTAAAGGCACATGAACCGGGTGGCGGAGTATCGGGGGGTAGAGGAGTGGGGCGGGAAAGTAGTACAATATAAATGGGTTGTTTTACATGCATTTGAGCAAGACTCAGTTGAATAGCCAGCGTAGTTTGGCAAAAATGAATCCCAATAAAACGGGTACCCCTTAGCTGGGTGTTTGTGCCTTCCTTATCGGAATCCACAGCTCGCTTTTGTAATCGGGCTTCGAGGTATCGGGACTTTCATTCCAGAGGATTTCCGGTCCTCCTGTGGATTCATAACCGGATGTCGGGAACCATTCCGCAAAAACCCTTGCCCAAGTATCTTGTAAGGTCTTGGGGAATTCCCCCACTACGGTAAAGACCGCCCAGGTACCTGCTTCAACAGCTAATGTTTCCCAGCGCTCCGGCACAGTCTTGGTGGTAGCGACCCCGATATATTGGTCGAGGTAATCCCCTTCGGCTATGAGCCGCCCTTCGGAAAAGTTTGCCGATACGCAGAGAATCCCTGTTGGCTCAACATTGGAAAGTTGCTTGAGTTCTGTAAAATCATCCATGGTCAGGCTCGCCCACATGGAGTCCATATGCGGGTTCTTGCCTTCGTAAATCAGGGGTATGCGCTTTTTGATCCCGGCGATAAAAAAGGCTTCTTTTTCAACAATTCGATAATTCATTTCGTTCCCTCCTTGAATGGTTAAGCGGAAGGTCATGGGCGGAAATGCTTTCAACATAACATTGCTTTTTCTTGCTTGGGAGGGTGAAACGCCATGCATGTTTTGAAAGGCTTTAGCAAATGCGTCCGGGGAGTTATAGCCCATCCGTAAGGCCAGGTCGATGATTTTTTCTTCGCTGTTTTTTAAGATAGTGGCAGCTAAAGTCAATCGCCTGCGGCGAATATATTCGCTTAAAGGCATTCCGGTAAGAAATGAGAACATTCGCCGAAAATGATATTCTGAACAATAGGCAATTCGGGACAGCTCTTTATCATCGATTTCGCCCAGCAGATTGTCTTCGATATATTGCATCGCCAGATTCAGCTGCACAAGTCCATTCATTTCCGTGACCTCCTTTCAAAGAGGATAATAGCAAATTTGCAGGATGAATACCCGTCAATTCAGGTGCAGGTATTCACTGGTAGTGATTTAATTATAGCTTACGCCTTAGTAAAATACTGGCGATGCTTTGCGAGAGCTTATTCCGAACCGAACAAGTACGCGAGCAAGTTACCGAACAAGTTGAACACCTGATGGTGGTCTTGGGGAATTTGTGTCCGGCATTGGAACTTGGCTTGATCGTAATCTACGGAGGCTGAAAGAGCTTCAAATTCCCAAGCGTTTGGAAATTTGGGCTATCCAGATGGTCAACGGGTATGCACTTTGTCCAGCTATAGTTGCCAGGCTACAAATATTAACGGGTCATCTTACTTGAGTCTTTACATATTTATCCTGTTTAATATATAAAAAATCCTTAGAAAATGCTATACTCTTACTATAAAAGTACTACTACGAGGAGAGTGCAATATGGCAGCAAAAAAGAAAAAGCAAACAATCGGTGTTATTAATCAATTAGACCTGATTAAAAAATCGCCAAATAAAATGAATTCTTCCATGGAAATCATAAGACAGGGTGTAGGGGTTCACCGGGATAAAACCAAGTATAATCGGAAGAAAATGAAACAAAAAGAGTTTTACGATGGGTATCATTGTGTATCGGATTGGGCGGTATAGAATGATATCCATCATGGTTTTATATGTTATAATTAACTTGTTATTTTATGTAAGAATTGGTGATTTTACAACGAGACAAGATACCCCGCCGAGGCCCTCTATTAGTTTAGTAGGGAAGATGCGGAAGAATGTATTGGAATTGCCATGAAAGTTATTGAAATAAAGATCAAATTGTGTGTAACAGATAAATGAGAGCGAATCCTTTGAGGCAAAATCTAATATCTAATCCCGGGGGAGCTGGATTAGTAGAAATTATAGGGAGTTTTTAGATAACCAATGGACAAGTATGATATTTTAAAAAAACACTTCGGTCATACCGGGTTTCGCTCTGGACAGTCTGAGCTGATCGACAGCATCCTGGCTAAAAGGGATGTGCTGGGCATTATGCCTACCGGGGCAGGGAAATCCCTTTGCTATCAGGTTCCTGCCTTAATCCTGGAGGGAATAACTCTGGTGATCTCCCCCCTGATCTCCCTTATGAAAGATCAGGTCAACGCCTTGGTTCAAGCCGGGGTGAAAGCGGCTTACCTTAACAGTTCCCTTACTCCTAATCAGTATGCCGAGGTACTTCGCCGGGCTCAGAATGGAGTATATAAAATTATCTATGTAGCGCCGGAAAGACTGGTGGTGGATGAGTTTATCCGCTTTGCGGAACAGACCAGGATAGCTATGGTAACTGTGGATGAGGCCCACTGTGTTTCCCAATGGGGACAGGATTTTCGTCCGAATTACCTCAAGATAGTGGAATTCATTGAACTCCTTTCTTACCGCCCGGTTGTTAGTGCCTTTACCGCTACCGCCACCAAAGAAGTACGGGATGATATCATCGGTATCTTAAGGCTTCAGGATCCGCTTATCCTGACCACAGGTTTTAATCGGGAGAATCTTTATTTCGAGGTACAGAAGCCCCAGGATAAATTCAGCGCTTTGCTTAAAATATTGAGACAGAATAAGGAGAAAAGCGGCATCATCTATTGTGCTACGAGAAATACGGTGGAGACTGTCTGTCAGGATTTAAACCAATTGGGCTTCCCGGCTACCCGTTATCATGCCTGGCTAAGTGATAACGAACGCCATCGTAATCAGGATGATTTCCTCTATGACCGCCGTCCCCTCATGGTAGCCACTAATGCTTTTGGCATGGGCATAGATAAGTCCAATGTGGCCTTTGTCATTCATTTCAATATGCCGAAAAACCCGGAAAGCTATTACCAGGAAGCAGGTAGGGCCGGTCGGGACGGAGAGCCTGCGGATTGTATCCTGCTTTATAGTGGTCAGGATGTGAGGACCAATCAGTTTCTCATTGATCATGCCGAAGATAATCCCGACCTTCCGGCAGAGATGCAGGAAGAAGTTAAGAAAAGAGACCGGGAACGGCTCAAAATGATGACCTTTTATTGTGCGACCAGTGATTGCCTGCGCCAATATATCCTGAAATATTTCGGGGAAACCTCCGCCAATTACTGTGGTAACTGTTCCAATTGCAACACCCATTTTGAGACGGTGGACATTACCATCGAAGCCCAAAAGATCATTTCCTGTGTCTACCGGGTTGCCCAACAGCGCCGGAGTTTTGGCAAAAAAATGATCGCCGACATCCTCCATGGCAGCCAGAATGAAAAAATCAAGCGTATGCAACTGAACACTCTGTCCACCTATGGAATTATGGCCGACATGCCTGTAAATAGAATTCGCAGCATTCTTGATTATCTTATCGAAAAGGAATACCTCTTGCTGACAGCAGATGAGTACCCGGTGGTTAAACTCGTGGAACGCTCTGCCGAAATCATTAGAGACAAGCAACAGATTACGATGAAACTACCCAAAGAAATTCAGCCGGAAAAACCGCAATCACCGGCCTTTTACTATGTGGATAATGGTTTGTTGGCCGCCCTCAAAGAATTGCGGAAGCAATTGGCTGTGGAAGCTCACGTTCCTGCTTTTGTTATATTCTCCGATGCCACCCTCAGAGATATGTGTCAAAAACTCCCCCGGACCAAAGAAGAATTCCTGGAGGTGTCGGGTGTGGGAATGGTCAAAATGGAGAAATATGGGGAAGGGTTTACCCAAGTGATTAAGAATTACCTGGCCGACCATCCGGAAATCCAAACGGGGAGAAGCCTATCCCATCCCCTCCGGGGCAATGGGCAGGATGATGGAAATTCTGGTACCGATCTCCATTCTACTTAGAACTTCCAGGTGGCCGCCATGCCGCTCAGCATAGTATTTGGTGATAACTAAAAATTCATCATACAAAATTCGTTGATCTTCTTGACATTTTCTAACACGTTTTATAAAATACCATTATGAGTCTTTATGCTGTTATTTATGCCTGAGCCCCATAAAGCTGCATAACTGCCGAGTGTCTGAGCCCCACGAAGCAGATTGGACTGAATTCGGAAATTCAATTAAATTCGGAATTGATGGAGGGAAAACTTATGTCCACGTTCTTTGCGAAAGCGAATGCGGTGGAGCGTAAATGGTATGTCATTGACGCTGCAGGTCTCCCTTTGGGTCGTTTAGCTACTGAAGCTGCTCGCATCCTTAGAGGTAAACATAAACCGACCTTTACTCCCAACGTTGATGCAGGGGATCATGTGATCATCATCAACGCTGATAAAGTTATTTTAACCGGTAAAAAACTGGACCAAAAAATGTATCGCCGTCACTCAGGTTATCCCGGTGGTTTGAAAGAAACCCCCTACAGAAGGCTGATGCAAAACATGCCTGAAAGAGCAGTTGAGCATGCCGTCAAAGGAATGCTTCCTCATAATAAGCTGGGTGCTCAGATGTATACGAAGCTAAAAGTTTATCGTACCGAAAACCATCCGCATCAAGCGCAAAAACCCGAAATTTGGACCATTCAATAAACGGGAAGGAGGAAGATTAAATCATGGCTGCACAATTACAATATCAAGGAACCGGACGCCGTAAAAATGCGGTAGCTCGTGTTCGTCTTATTCCTGGAGAAGGAAAAATCACAGTTAACAAAAGAGAACTTGGCGAATACTTCGGCAAGAAAACTCTGGAAATGATCGTTCAACAACCGTTCGGGGTAACCGATACCCTTGGTAAATATGATGTTATCGCCCTTGCTCATGGTGGCGGTACTACCGGACAAGCCGGTGCTCTGCGCCTCGGAATTGCTCGCGCTCTTCTGAAAGCTGATGTTAGCCTACGCCCCGCTCTTAAGCGTGCAGGGTTCCTCACCCGTGACCCACGGATGAAGGAGCGTCGTAAATACGGCTTGAAGAAAGCCCGTAAGGCTCCACAATTCTCCAAACGTTAAGATCTTATTGCATCAAATCCACAACCGTCAAGGGATTCGTCCCTCGGCGGTTTTTTCATTTATACAGAAGCAGCGATTAATGAGATTTTTCGTATTATGCATACATCAAAGGTGCCGCCCGTTCGGCAAATGCCGCAAAAGAGACCACAGATATGATTGAAGGATCCATTAAAAAGGCTGAGGGCGGAACCAAAGATTGCCAGGGATACGGCTGGTGCTCTTAATAGAATCGTCAATGGCATTGAAAAAGTGTTAATCCCCCGCCGTAACGGCTGGGGGATTTTCTTTAGCTAGTCAGAAAGTGCAAGTCTGCGGGCGCATAAGGGCAGCCAGCGACTTCGCTTTCGCTAAAGCTCGGCGAAGCCGGGTTTTCTTTACCGGAGGCCTTGCCCCATCTGGGAATCCTGCCCGTTTTGCTGGATTTTTTGTTCCATGCCTCCTGCTGCAGTACCTTGCCCCATGTTAGAGCTTTGACCCATCTGCATGTTGGAACTTTGACCCATCTGCATGTTGGAGCTTTGCCCCGCCTGCGTGCCGGAGCCTTGTCCCATTTGCATAGATGAACCCTGTCCCATTTGCTGAGAACCTTGAGACATGCTCTGGAGTTGGGTTTGGGCTTGCTCGATAAAGTCGTTCATCTGGGATAAGGCCTTAGAAGATTGGATCGCTTGACTGGCTTGGTTTAAAGATTGTGTTGCCGATTGGAGGGCTTTCTGTAATTGATCCAGGCTTTGGGATTGCTCCTGCTTGGATTGATTTTTGAACTGATTCATTTGGTCGAATAGCTGGGTCAATTGTTGGTTTTGGTTTTGGTTTTGCCCCATACCGCCGCTTTGTGAACTAAGGCTGGACTGCAAGCTGGAAATAGATTGTTGCATTTGTTCGTATTGGGATCTTAGAGTACTTAACTCTTCTGCTACCTCCATTTCGGCTTTAAGTCCGGCTAGGCTGCTTAACCCTGAAGAGTTTTTGTTTGTAGTCATAATTGGCCTCCTATTATTAGAATTTTTTTAACCTAATTTAGATTGCCCAAGATTGAGTAAAAAATGTAGAGATAGATTGGGGAGCATTATGTGAAGGGTTGGGTTAAATCTGAAATTTTAAACTTCATATATTACTCAAGTATTACTCAAGCGATCGAATATAAGGCTGTCATGGGCTTGAGGGAATAAAAGAGGCCGCTGTGAATATTAATGGATTGGATGTTAAAGTTGCTATTGCCCCGAGGCTGTATTAATGGTGGCGGGCAACGAGTTCTAAGGGGGGCTTTGCTATGGCTAACAAGACATCAACCCAAGTCACTCCCACTCTGAAGCCTATCCTGGAAGAACTTTTCTTAAATAACCAGAGTTCGCCGGAGAAACTCCTCTATCTACTGGACAACTTAGATTATGAAACTCAGGACCTGCTGTTTTTCTACAGCAACCAAACCCGTCTTAAGCATTATGGACGACAAGTCTATCTAAGGGGACTCATCGAGTTTTCCAACATCTGTGGTCGCAATTGCAGTTACTGCGGAATCCGCAGGGATAACCCGCACGTGGACCGCTATCGACTTAACCGTGAAGAGATTTTGGCCTGCTGTCGCGCAGGACATAGTCTTGGTTACCGGACCTATGTCCTGCAAAGCGGGGAAGATCCCTACTATACGGATGAACAATTGGTGGATATTATTACTTCCATCAAGAAAGAGTTTCCCGAGGCAGCGGTTACCTTATCAGTTGGGGAAAGGTCCATGGAAAGCTATCAAAGGCTTTTTGAGGCCGGTGCCGATCGCTATTTATTACGGCACGAAACAGCCTCCGAAGCTTTGTATCAACGCTTACACCCGGATTCGGACTTTCATAACCGGCGTCAATGCCTGAAGAACTTAAAAGCCATCGGTTACCAGGTGGGAGCAGGATTTATGGTGGGTTTGCCAGGGCAGACCAACGAAGATCTGGTCAAGGATTTGTTGTTTATTAAAGAGTTAGGGCCGGAAATGGTAGGAATCGGGCCCTTTATTCCTCACAAGGAAACCCCTCTGGGCGAATCTAAGGGGGGGACCGTTGAGAAGACCCTGATCATGCTCGCCCTAGCCCGGTTGCTTTTACCCCAAGTCTTGCTTCCCTCGACCACCGCTATGGGAACCCTGGGTCCATTGGGCCGGGAAAAGGCGATAAAGGTGGGAGCGAACGTTGTCATGCCCAACCTTTCACCGGTTGGGGTCAGGGAAAAATACGAACTCTACGAAGGCAAAATCTGCAGCGGGGATGAATCGGCACATTGTCGTATCTGTATTGAAAACCGGATTAAAAGTGCAGGTTTTGAAGTCAATATGGGAAGGGGTGATCATCCATCATGGCGAAGCTAAAGGCCGATTTCATCGATCAGGAATATATTGAGACATTATTAGCAGAGGCAAAATCCCCCAATCCTGAAGAAACTGACGCCATCTTGGTCAAGGCTCAAGCTGCCCAAGGCTTAACCCATCAAGAAGTTGCCAAGCTGCTCCGGGTCGAGGATAGTGACACTCTGCAAAAACTTTTTCATGTAGCCGGAGAAATCAAAAAGAAAATCTACGGCAACCGGATCGTGATGTTTGCCCCTTTGTATATCAGTGATTACTGTGTCAATAACTGTATCTATTGCGGGTATCGCAGGGATAATTCATTTCACCGTCATCGGCTTACCCTGTCTGAGATTCAACAAGAGGTAAAATTGCTGGAGAAGATGGGGCATAAACGGATTGCCTTAGAAGCCGGTGAGGACCCGATTCATTGTGACCTCAACTATGTGCTCGGGGCTATCGATGCCATTTATGATACAGAAAATGAAAACGGCAGGATTCGCCGTATCAATGTGAATATTGCGGCAACCACCGTGGAAAATTACCGCAAACTTAAGGAAAAGAATATCGGAACTTACATTCTCTTTCAAGAGACCTATCACCGACCGACCTATGAGCAAGTTCATCCCCAGAGTATCAAAGGGGATTATGATTACCACACAACCGCTTTCGACCGCGCCATGGCGGCGGGGATTGAAGATGTAGGCGGCGGTGTTCTTTTCGGCCTCGCCGATTATAGATTCGAAGTGCTGGGACTCCTTCTACATAACGACCATTTAGAAGAAAAATACAAGGTAGGTTTCCACACTATATCCGTACCCCGGCTGAAGAAAGCGGTCGGAATGGATTTGACCCAATTTCCTCATCTCGTGGACGATGCCACCTTCAAAAAGATTGTGGCCATCATGCGTGTGGCCGTACCCTATACAGGCCTTATCCTTTCCACTCGGGAAACTGCCGAACTGAGAAAAGAAGTTATCCATTATGGGGTCTCTCAAGTCAGTGCCGGTTCGGCGGTGGGCGTGGGGGGATATAAAGAGCTGGAGGAGAACAGAGCCACAGACCAGTTTGAAGTGGGAGATCATCGAACGCCTCTCCAAGTTCTCAAGGACCTGCTGGACGATGATTTTCTCCCCAGCTATTGCACAGCCTGTTATCGGCAGGGACGGACAGGGGATCGTTTTATGCGGCTGGCAAGAACGGGACAGATCCAAAACGTCTGCGGACCTAACGCCCTGATGACTCTTATGGAGTTCATCCAAGACTACGGTGATCAAGAAATCAGGAAACTAGGGGAGAAGGTCATCGCCAGGGAAGTGGAGAAAATCGCCCGCCCCGACCGCCAAGCCCTTGTGCTCAAGAATCTGGAGCGCATCAATCAGGGTGAGCGGGATCTGTATCTATGAATATGAACCGAACCGCAACAGCCAATCAGCCCCATATCGCCATTTTCGGCAATAGAAATGCCGGGAAATCCTCCTTGTTAAATGCCCTGGTCGGTCAGGAAATCGCTTTGGTGTCCCCGGTTAAAGGGACAACCACCGACCCGGTGCAAAAGACCATGGAGTTGATTCCCTTTGGGCCGGTAGTCTTTATTGATACGGCCGGCCTTGATGATGAGGGAGAGCTGGGTGAACTCCGGGTGGAGAGATCCTTAAAGGTGCTGCAAAAAACCGACTTAGCGATTTATGTATCGAACATTAATGACCTGGATCCAGCCTCGGAAACGGAATCTTGTGAGCAAGCGCTGGCCAACTTCCGCAAATTCAATACGCCCTACTTGAGGGTTATTAATAAGATAGATACCGTTTCACAGTCGAAACTGGAAGAGATCAAAGGAAATAAAAGCCGGGGAAATAAGGATGCGGTAGAGACCCGGTATACGAGTACACAGAAAAAGGATTCCGGGGATCAGGATAAACCAGTTTATGTATCCTCCCTTAAAGGTACAGGCATTCCGGAGTTGCGGGAACAATTGATTGAGATCCTACAGGATTCGACCAAGGATCCGGCTATCGTGGGGGATTTACTACCCTATAATAGTACGGTGGTTCTTGTGGTTCCCATCGATTCCGAAGCTCCTCAAGGGAGACTGATCCTGCCTCAGGTTCAAATCATTCGGGATTGCTTGGATCACGGTCTAAAGTGTCACGTAGTAAGAGATACGGAACTGGAGTCGGCCCTGGGTGAATTGCCGAAGGTGGATTTAGTGATCACGGATTCCCAAGCCTTCCAACAAGTAAGTGCGATGGTTCCTGCTGCAATTAAGTTAACCTCTTTCTCTATCCTGTTTGCACGCCTTAAAGGAGATCTGACTGAGTTGATTCGCGGAGCTTCTCAACTGCAAAGTTTAAAGGCCGGAGCCAAAATCCTCATGATGGAAAGCTGCTCCCATAACCATTCCCATGAGGATATCGGCCACGTCAAAATCCCTAATTTTCTCACTAAAAAATTAGGGAATACCTTGAACTTTGATTTTAAAATGGGTCAAGACTTCCCGGACAACCTGGAAGAATATGACATGGTTATCCACTGCGGTTCCTGTATGCTGAATAAAAAGACCATGGACTCCAGAATCCGAATCTGCCGCTCGAAAGGAATCCCCATCACCAACTATGGCATCGTTTTGGCCTACCTGAATGGGATTATGGACAGGGCGGTTGGGATCTTCGATGAGAACCCTGAGAGTAAACCGAACCAAGAAGAGACCGCGTTTTTAAATTGGGCCTAATTTGAAACCCATAGCTGGGAATTTATATTTATAGATTTTAACAACTGTTTGACTAGTATAACTAATTATAAAATTGAGAAAATTTTAATAATTTATTGACTCCCCTATTTATTCGTATTAAGATAAATTTAAACATATCAAAAATATGACCAGCTAACAAATAAATATTAATATAGAGAACCCAGTCGTTAAATCTGGTCTGAGCCGTTAAAGTATTTTAAGCAGATGATCTTTGGCTCGAATTGTGACCAGATATTAGTTTATACAAATTCGGGGAGGTGAAAAGGGCTATTGGGGTGACCATAGTCACCCGTCCGGAGGGAAAAGGTAGACAGTAAAACGGAGGAAATTTTAAAGAGAAAAGAGGTTAGATCATGAGTAATGAGGTAGGTTTGAGAAGTTCAGAGAATTCATATCATTTCTTGATTCGCCGTATTCATTCTCTCTTAGGATTATTACCAATTGGTATCTTCCTAACATTCCACATGTGTTTGAACCTCGCGGCCCGTTTTGGCCCCGCTCAATATGATAAGGTAATTGGGACTATGCAAAGTATCCCGGGAATTTTCATGATCGAAATGATTATTATTTTTGTTCCAATTATCCTTCATGCGATTTATGGCACTTGGGTGGTTTATACCGGCCAAAGCAACGTGCTGCGCTATAAATACGCCCGTAACTGGTTCTATATCATCCAACGTATTTCCGGAATCTATACTGTAGTCTTCGTTGCGGCCCATGTATTTGCACTCCGCTTCGGGGAAGCGAGCTTTGCTGGAATGCAGAGTGCTATCGCGAATCCCTTGGGACTTATTTTTTATGCTCTCGGAATTATTCTTGCTATCTTCCACTTTACCAACGGCCTTTGGGCTTTTGCTATAACCTGGGGTCTTACAATTGGCCCTAAGGCTCAACAAAAATGGACCTATGTATGTGCGGCCATTTTTGTTGTGATGACTTTTGTTGGGCTCTTAGATCTTGCCGCCTTTATGTAAGAATAACCATAGTTCATAGTCTATAAAAAAGATTAAGAGGTGAAGAGGATGAGTAAGGTAATTGTGGTAGGCGGTGGACTAGCCGGTCTCATGGCTACCAGTAAGATCGCAGAAGAAGGGACGCCGGTAGATTTATTCTCTTTAGTACCGGTGAAACGCTCCCATTCCGTATGTGCCCAAGGTGGAATCAATGGAGCGGTTAATACCAAAGGGGAAGGAGACTCACCCTGGGAGCATTTTGATGATTCGGTCTATGGAGGGGACTTCCTAGCTAACCAACCACCGGTTAAAGCTATGTGTGATGCGGCCCCGGGAATCATTCATCTTATGGACCGCATGGGTGTAATGTTTAACCGGACCCCGGAAGGGTTATTGGATTTTCGGCGCTTTGGCGGAACCAAACATCATCGGACGGCTTTTGCCGGAGCAACTACCGGGCAACAGCTTTTATATGCTTTGGATGAACAAGTTCGCCGCTTTGAAGTGGAGGGTTTGGTTAAAAAATATGAGGGCTGGGAGATGCTGTCCGCCGTCATTGATGACGGGGTGTGTAAGGGTATTGTGGCCCAAGACCTTAAAGATATGAGCATTCACAGCTTTGCCGCCGATGCAGTGATCGTGGCCGTTGGGGGCTGCGGTATGATCTTTGGCAAAAGCACCAATTCCACCATTAATACAGGCTCTGTCGCCTCAGCCCTTTACCAGCAGGGCGTCAAATATGCTAATGGGGAATTTATTCAAATCCACCCCACAGCCATTCCGGGAGAGGATAAACTGCGGCTGATGTCCGAGTCCGCTCGGGGTGAGGGTGGACGTGTTTGGACTTATAAGGATGGTAAGCCTTGGTACTTCCTAGAGGAGATGTATCCGGCTTATGGTAACCTTGTTCCCCGGGATATTGCTACAAGGGCTATCTACCATGTAGTCTTTGACTTAGGTTTAGGGGTTAACGGAGAAAACATGGTCTATTTAGATCTTTCCCATAAAGATCCCCATGAGCTCCAGGTCAAACTGGGTGGAATCCTGGAGATCTACGAAAAATTTGTTGGGGATGACCCTAAGAAGGTTCCCATGCGGATCTTCCCGGCAGTCCATTACTCCATGGGCGGACTGTGGGTAGATTTTGACCAAATGACCAATATCCCAGGTCTCTTTGCCGCTGGAGAATGTGAATATCAATATCACGGAGCCAATCGACTGGGGGCTAATTCCTTGCTCTCAGCGATCTTCGGCGGAATGATTGCCGGTCCTAAGTCTGTGGAATATATTAAGAAAAATAAACTTAAGACACCGACCGGGGAAGAGGAGGCTTTTGCCCGGGAACAAAAACTTCAGGAAGAGATTTGGAAACAGATCCTTAATATGAAAGGTGAAGAAAATCCTTATCGTATTCATGAGGAACTTGGCAATATCATGACTCAAAATGTCACAGTCATACGTTACAACGACAAACTAGCAGAGACTGACCGTAAAATCCAAGAATTGCTGAAACGCTGGGAGAACATCAAGCTTATCGATAATGTAAATTGGAGCAATCAGACTGCCGTATTTATTCGTCAACTTTGGAATATGTTAGAGCTGGCCCGGGTGATTACCCTTGGAGCCCTGAACCGTAACGAAAGCCGTGGAGCCCATTATAAGCCCGACTATCCGGAGCGGGATGATGCCAACTGGCTGAAAACCACCATCGCTACCTATACCAAGACCGGTCCGGAGCTTAGCTATGAACCGGTAGATGTGTCGCTTATTCCGCCAAGACCACGGCGTTATGATGTAGAGAAATAGGAGGTGGAGTTTATGTCAGGGCAAAAGGTCGTTAAACTTAAAATACGTCGTCAAAATGCACCCGGTCAACAAATGTTTTGGGAAGAGTTTGAAGTTCCTTACAGTCCTAAGATGAACATCATCTCTTGCCTCATGGAGATTCAGAAGAACCCTGTCAATGCTCAGGGACAAAAAACTAACCCAGTGGTCTGGGAGTGTAACTGTCTTGAGGAAGTCTGCGGGGCTTGTACAATGAATATTAATGGCCAAGCCAGGCAAGCCTGCTCGGCTCTAGTGGATCAATTAGAACAGCCTATCGTCCTCGAGCCATTAACAAAGTTCCCCCTTATCCGGGATTTAATGGTCGATCGGACTATTATGTTTGAGAATTTGAAGAAGGTTCACGCTTGGATCGATATTGACGGCACCTATGATCTGGGTCCTGGGCCTCGGATGGCTGAGGTAAAAAGACAATGGGCCTATGAGCTTTCCAAGTGTATGACCTGTGGTTGCTGCATGGAGTCCTGTCCTCAGGTTAACTCCCGCTCCAAATTCATTGGGCCGGCAGCCATTTCCCAAGCCCGTCTCTTTAACACTCATCCCTCTGGGGAGATGCATAAGCATATCCGTTTATCCGCCTTAATGGGTGACGGTGGCATCACCGACTGCGGCAATGCCCAGAACTGTGTGCGGGCCTGCCCCAAGGAAATCCCGCTGACCACCAGCCTCGCCGATATGAATAAAGAGGTCAACAAATTTGCGCTCAAACGGTGGTTAAATAGCTAGCAGGAATTGATATAGTTTTATCGAAGGAATAAAGAACGCGGCTGAATTAGACAGCCGCGTTTCTTTGTGCGTGTACGCCTGACATAGCGCCACTACTAATGAATCGTTATATCGGTACGGACCCTATTACTTTTTAGTATTTAGGCTTCAATGGCATCAGCCTCATCGCTTATCGGCAGATTAACCCTTGATGCGGTAATAGCGGCAATAATTTTCTTAGGATCATCCAGTATTTCTACGGAAGGCATAACCTTAAGATCTGCCACCGTGATCTTATCCCCTAAAGCCATATCTCCAACATCGACAAGGATACACTCAGGGATATCTATACCGGGGCCGGAAAGCTCGATTTCAGAAAAATAGGGCTGGAGAATGAGTCTCTTTTCATTGAGCTGTTCACTTCCCTCAAAGATAAGCGGAACTTTCATTTTTACAACTTGGTCTTCACGAACCACTTGCATGGCAATATGAATAGGCTTTCCTAACCTTGGGTCCCTTTGAATCTCTTGGACGAAGCATTGCTTGGTCTCATCCCCTAATATCACAGAGATTTTGGCCTTCTCGGAACGTCCCTGAAGTACTTTTTGCAGCTTTCTTTCATCAAACTTCACACTGATGGAGTCCATACCTTTACCGTAGAGTACTCCAGGCACAAAACCGTTATTCCTAGCTTTCTTAGGTTTTTCTTTCCTTTCAATGGCTTGAAGTGCAGTTTCGTTCATCTGTTTTACCCTCCATTCTTTGGTACGCCGTCAACATATAACATAACAATATTTGTTAGTCATAACAATATTTACTTTATCTCCTTTAAACCAGAAAGTCAAAGTCCAAAGGCTTTCATAATCCAAGGACAAAGCAACTTACGGCTTCAAAGGACGTGGGAAGTTGTCTTTCCTGCTTATTCCTCTAAGACAATGAGCTGGTGCTATTACTACTTATTCGGTAGTTTTAACACCAGCTCACAATTTTAGGGTATAGTTAGGGGCAGAATTTTACTTTTAAGTTTTACATTAATCCTACCAGTTTAGGCAGGGTAAGAACACCGGCGAGGATGACGAAGTAAGCAAAGAAATCTAACCAGAAACCGGTCCTGATCATCTTGGTGATAGGAACTAAACCTGAGCCGTAGACGATGGCATTCGGTGGTGTTGATACAGGAAGCATAAAGGCCATGGAGGCGGCTAAGCCGGCACCGAGAGCCGGTGGAATGGGGTTTACACCTGCTTGCGTGGCGATGGCAATAACAATAGGCACGATCATGGTGGCGGCAGCTGTATTAGAGGTGGTTTCAGTTAAGAGCATGGAGATAAAGATTGCTAAAGCAGTAATAGTGATCAGTGTGCTTGCTCCGGTTAGGCCAACCAATCCATTACCGATTACTTCGGCAAGACCGGTCGAAAACATGAGATCCCCGAGAGCAATACCACCACCGAAGAGAAGAAGGGTTCCCCAGTCAATGTTCATGGCTTGCTTAACTGTTAAAGTAAACTCCCGTTTTTGCCAGTTAGTAGGCAGAACAAAGAGGAGACAGGCTGCCAGGAGGGCAACAACGGACTCGGGCATTACGGCTGAGAAGGACTTGTAAAGGGGACCGCTGGTACCTTGGAAAATCGCAACAATTCCGGGGAAAACCCATAGACTAACTGCTACCAGGAAGGCGATTAAGGCATTGATTTGGCCACGGGTCCAAGAACCAAGAGTTCTCCTTTGTTCCTCGATATAGGCGGAACTTGATGAAGCATCCTTTTGCGGCGGGGGATAAACCTTGGAAATATAGAAGTAAAGGAAGATGAACATTATGAGCATAATGGGAACGGTCATGATCATCCAGGAAACAAAGGGAATTTTCACCCCAAGAATATTCTCGATATTGGCGAGGGTGATTAAGTTCGGCGGGCTGCCGATGGGTGTACCGATTCCTCCGATACTGGCAGTATAGGCAACCATAAGCATCATACCGGTACCGAACTTGGTCTTGCCTGCAGCTTCTGATTTAAGATTCATGATAGCTGCCAATACCCCTAAACCAATGGGGTACATCATAGCGGCGGTGGCGGTATTGGATAGCCACATAGAAAGGAAGGTAATAATGGCACCGAAGGCAAAGAGAATTCGGTAGGCGTTCCCTTTGACTGTGTTCATGGACAGAATACCGATGGCGAAACGGCGATCCAGACCTTGAACGGCCATTGCTTCAGCTAGGATAAAACCACCCAGAAACAGCATGATGGTTGGATTAGAATAAGCCGTAAAAACCTTTGCGGCAGTGGTAACACCAAAAATAACAGTTAGAACCGGACCCAGAATGGCCGCAATGGGAATGGGAATCGCTTCGGTAACCCAACAGGTGATGGTAAAGGCGAAAATTGCAGCAAGCTTATGAGCTTCTGGGGTAAGTCCCGGCATTGGCATAAAATAAATTAAAATGAAAAGTGCTGGAGCGAGAAAAAAGCCAATAGTCTTGCGCGCTCGTTCAAATTTCTCTTCTGCTTCAGAGATCGTTGTGGACGGCTGTTGGTTTAATTCTGTAGACATAGATTGTCCTCCCCTCGATTTTGCCCTCTTTCTACTTGGGCATTTATATAGGTTTTTCTCCCTCTACCCGATCCGAAATAATACTGCCCTCCTTTCCCTTCTATCTATAGTCCCGACTGTAGTCTCGAAAAAAATCGGGATATGTCTATTATACCTTTTATAAGAAAATTTTGAATATATAAAATTTAAAAAATCTTAATATATTTTAGAACAATCTCGGAAACTGAATAGCCTTTACTCATATTCAAAATTTTCGGGAGGCCTTTCCAGGGAGGAATAATGCCAAGCATCTCGCCCATAAATTTTTGAAGGGATGTCGTATCCAGCCTAGTGAAGTGAGGAGGGGAAATTCATGAAGATTAAGCAAAAGTGGTTAAAAAAACGTAGCATAAAGAAACATAGAAGCTTAGTCAAGTTTGGAATTGGGGTTTTTGTGCTCGCGTTTATTTTTTTTACCGGTAACCTGATGTGGAAGACTAATCAACAGGGAGAAAAAAGTTGGAGCTGGACTATTGGCAATCAGGTAATCTTAATTGATGCCGGACATGGTGGTGTTGACCCCGGGGCGGTAGGTAAGATCAGTCTGGAAAAAGACATTACCTTGAATATTTCCAAACGTCTGCAACTTCTTATCCATCAGGCTGGGGGCAAACCCGTCATGGTTCGGGAAATGGATGTGGACTTGGGCACTTCTGAAGGCTTGGCCAAGAGAAAAAGAGAGGATCTGGCTCAACGAATCCAGTTGGCCAAAGATTCACAAGCAGATGTCTATCTAAGCATTCATGTGAATAGTTCCCCCAATAAATCCTTAACGGGACCACAGGTTTTTTATCATGGGGATTCCCCGGAAGGAAAGATGCTGGCTGAGGCTATTCAAGTGGAGTTGAATAAGCTGGCCGGAACCAAACGGATAGCCAAATCCAATCAGGACCTCTTCATATTAAAAAAAGCCGAACAGGCCGCGGTGACAGTGGAAGTAGGCTTCCTTTCCAATCTCCGGGAGGAGCAGAGGCTCAATGAGACGGATTACCAACATCAGTTGAGTGTGGCCATTTATCAGGGATTGTCCGAGTACTGCCGGAGGTTACAAAAAGAGGGAATTACCGCAAAAAGCGAAGTCGTTCCAACCATTGAGATAAATTAAGCAGAAGCCGGGTTTTCTCTAAAAAGAAGGAAATGCGGGTTATTATCCCGAATAAATTACTTCATGCTCTTCAAGCTCAATGTAGCGGAGAAGTATTTAGGAGGGAATCGCGGTATGAATCTACTACCCATCCTGTTGTTTATATTAGGTTTGGCCTGTCTCATTTGGGCAATGAAAATAGGTAATTCCTCTGGAAAATCAAGTCAGGAAATATTGACTATTCTTCAAGGTTTGGCCGGAGTAAAAAAGGAAGTCAGCCAGGTTCAAAGAGGCTTGCGGGAAGTAAAAGCCCAGTTAGGAGATCATGAACTGAGACTGATTCGTAACGAAAATGTTCAAGCCGATCTCCGCTCCGAGGTCAACGCCCAGAAGATCAATCTAAGTCAATTAACTTCGTCCACAATGCACAATTTTGATCAGGCCCCGGCACAATCTAATTCAATTTCTCAAGCACAGATTCCGATACAACCCCATGTTTACTCTCGCAAGTGTGAGCCTTCATCCCCATACAATTTGTATAATGGGCTCCCCACTCCTGAGGAAGCTCCTACCCAAGCTCTCCCGGAAAAATATCAATGGGTATTGGAACTATCTAATCAAGGTTGGTCCGTGGCGGAAATTGCCGGTCACCTGGCAATCAGTCGGGACGCCGTTAATATGGTCTTGAGAACGGCCCCTCAAGGAAAGGGGCTGGGATTATGAAAATATCCCGCTCCTATTTATTAGGATTGGGTTCTGGGCTCATCTTAAGTGCTCTGATCGCTATGGTGGTCCCACCGGTGAGCATCAATATCGCCGGGGGCCCGGCGGTCAATCAGGGGGCCGATCAAGGAGCTAATCAAGAAACTAATAAAGGACCAAACCCCAAAAACGATCCCAAAAGCAACCAAGAAAGTAACCAGGATAGAAATATTACCAATAATGAAAATCCGGGTGGACAAACCAATGATAATAATTTGGGTGCTAAAGGAAATCAAGGCGTAAGTACTGATCAAAAAGACAAGGGGACTCAAGAAACAGAGAAAAACCAAGGTGTCTTCACAATCCCCAACGGATCAACTGCCGACAGAATTGCTGATCTACTCTTGGCAGAAGGCTGGATTTCCTCGAAAGAGGAGTTCCTTGACCTTGTTAAAGAAAGAAACCTCGCCAGCCGTTTCCGCGCTGGTAGCTTTAAATTAACTCAAGGGATGGGTGTCGAAGAGATTTTAGAGAAACTTATTCCCTAAACTCCTCCGATCTAACGCAATGCCAAGAGGAATTAATAGCTTGTCATTCTTTCAAAGAATGCCAGGCTGTTTTTGCTTTTTGACTTTATTATGACAAGGTTTCCAGAAACAGTTAAGAGGGAACAAGTTTTTAAAAACGAATAAAAGAGGTGGTTTAAAAAAGTATCTGTTTACTTTTATATAATTTAGGAGGATTAATCTTGAGTGTTTATGCTAAGTTGTGGAGAATTTACGATTTATATCCAGTAAAAGCTATAGCGAGTAGGTATTTAACGTCTCTTACCTTGCTATGTGTCTTTTTCTTATCTACAATGAGTCTCATATTTCCGTCACATGTACATGCCGCCACCACGCTTCCTAGGATTTCTGGGGCGGATCGATATGGTACGGCACTTGCCGTTTCCCAAAAAGGTTGGGGGACCTCTGAGAATGTGGTTTTGACAACTGGTGAGGATTTTCCTGATGCCCTTAGTGCTGCTCCCTTGGCGAAGCAATTGGATGCTCCTCTATTGCTTACATCCAGTAAAGATCTAAGCACGACACTCCAAACGGAATTACAACGGCTAAAGGCGAAGAACGTCTATCTGGTTGGTGAAGAGGGTGCGATTTCCGTCAAAGTGGAAAACGCTCTTAAAGGCCTTGGGTATGTTGTAAAGCGTATTGGGGGGCATGACCGTTATGAAACTTCATTAAACCTTGCAACTTTTCTCATGGAGAATTTTGATATAGGTAATGAGATTGCTATAGCCACAGGCAGTAACTTTCCAGACGCACTCGCCATTGCGCCGATCGCCGCTAAACAAGGTATGCCTATTATATTATCTAAGAAGACCTCGTTTCCAGAGGGGTTAAAGGAGTATCTCGTAGAGCATAATATCGAAAAAGCCTTTGTTATTGGTGGAACGGGAGTAATCAGTAATAATGTTCTGCAACAATTACCTAATCCCCTAAGGCTTTGGGGATCTAATAGATATGAAACAAATATATCGATTTTAAATGCATTCTATGACACCGTCGATTTTAGGAAGATCTTCGTAGCCACTGGAAAGGATTTTCCAGATGCTCTTGCGGGGGCTGCTTTAGCTGCTAAAACAGGTTCTCCACTCATATTAGCTAGTGAGTATGGAGTGGGGATTTCAACTCAATCACTCTACAACGAAAAGATAGATCAAATCTGGGCTTTGGGTGGCGAAGGAGCATTAACCCCTTATGCCCTCCAGCGGGTGAAATCGATTCTAGATTATGGTGTTACTAATCAAATTGGGAACGCTTCAGGAAATTTAGCTTCCGGTGGCCTTGCAGCGGAACAGGGGGATTATATCTATTTCTATCAAAAGACAGGCGAAGGGAATAATGGTGCAATTTATAGAATGCGAAAAGATGGTACGAATAAGGTTAAACTTGGTGAAACGGGGGCTGACATTTCCCCTAATCCATATATTAATGTGGTAGGGGACTGGATATATTATCGTAAATCTAGCCCTGTTCAAATTCTAAAGGAAAACGATTACAGCACGAAGCCCGAAACCATAACCGTATATTCCGGAAGTATCTATAAAATGAGAACCGATGGTACGCAAAACACCAAAATTAGCAACGATAACGCTTCTAATATTCATGTCATTGATGGATGGATTTACTATCATACAGCCAAATACAGTAATCTTGACGCAATCACCGATCCTGGAATATATAAAGTAAGGACCGATGGGACACAAAAGGTCAAACTGTTTGATTTTGGACCAACTGGCTATGAAGGTGGCCGAATTATCAATATTGCCGATGGTTATATATTTTTTGAACATGGTAATGCCGGTTGGCGAATTACCCTCGACGGCAAAGACAAATCTAAAGTCATCGATGCAGCCATGTATTTGGCCTTTGGGACAAAAGACTGGCTTTATTGCGTGGATAATTTGTTTACTAATTATACACAAATTTATAAAATAAAACCTAACGACATTCCGGATGATTTTGAGGAAAGAATTGTTATCTATGACGATGGGTATTCCGGAACTTGGCTTAACCTTTCCGGGACATATCTTTACTTTACTGGATCGAATGGAATTTATAAGATCAAAACCGATGGAACTGGATTAACTAAGATCAGTGCAGGAGGAGGCTTAAGTGAGGTCGGTGATGCCTCCAAGCTCGGCATGAGTATGAATCTTAGTTATATTGATGGATATGTTTATTACAACTGCTATAACTACAATAGATCAGGGGTTAGCGAAACCTTCAGGATCAAGGCTGATGGGTCGGACCCAGCGAATAAAGAGGTGCCTTAAGACTCTTTGGAAATACAAGCGTTACCCATGTAAACAGGGATTCAGAAAGAGGTTATTGTAGTATATCTTTAGTTTTGCAGTAAGAGGATGAAGGCTCTTGCTGCTTTTTTTGTATATAAATCCCTCCTCTTTGAAAAGCTTAATAGGAGAGTTAAGAGCATTTTGAGGAGATGGAAAAAAGAAGGTAATTAAAAAGAAGAACAGTAAAAGAATGAGAATTTAAAAACGAAAGAAGGGGTTGCCGGTGGACAAAAGAACCGTACGTATTATCGGAGTACCTATCGACTTAGGAGCAGATCGGCGCGGGGTGGATATGGGCCCTAGTGCCATTCGCTATGCGGGCCTTCATGGACGCTTGAAGAAACTGGGCTGGGAAGTGGAGGATGTAGGTAATATTGATGTTCCTATCGCGGAGACTCGGGAAATTAAAGATCCCATGCTGAAATATCTGCCGGAGATCTCCGGAGTTAATCAAAAACTCTATCCCTTGGTGGCCCAGGCCATTAAGGATGGAGTTATTCCCCTGGTAATCGGAGGGGACCATAGCCTCGGAATCGGTTCCTTGGCCGGGTGTGCGGCCAGCGGTAAGCGGTTCGGGGTAATCTGGTTCGATACTCATGGGGATTATAACTCCGTGGATACCACCTCCAGCGGCAATATCCATGGCATGCCCCTAGCCATTGCTAACGGCATAGGTGCTAAGGAGTTGATCGGGATCGGTGGCTCGGAGCGAAAAATTAAGGAGGAAAACACGGTGATTATCGGGGCCCGGGATTTTGATGATGAAGAACGGGAAGCGATTCGGAAATCCCAGATCACAGTGTTTACCATGAGTGATATTGATCGGCTGGGGATGGAAGTGGTAGTAAGAAAAGGCCTGGAGATCGCCAATCAGGGAACAGAGGGCGTCCATATCAGCTTTGATCTGGATGTGCTGGATCCGACTGAGGCTCCTGGAGTGGGCACCCCGGTCCAAGGCGGCATGACTTATCGGGAGGCCCATTTGGCTTTGGAGATGGTTGCCGAGTGTCAATGCCTCTTAAGTATGGATGTGGTCGAAGTCAACCCAATTTTAGATATTCAGAATAAAACTGCGGAACTGGCCGTAGGATTAATTGGGTCGGCCTTTGGTCAAAGGATTTATTAGTAGCATAATCGCGCAAGAAGTTTTAAAATAAAAGAGGAGTGAAACTTTTTTGATGTAAAACACGTAGAACATAATGAGAGATGTAAAGAAGACTTGGCTTGCGCTAAGCCTCTGCGCAGGCGGAAGTCTTGGTCGCCCTTATGCGCCGTGAAAATTGTGCTATCCGAATAGCTATCAAAGAGATAGGAGCGGCTTGTCATTATGGAAGATGCTGAATTAATTCAGCAAGTTCTGATGGGAAAGCATGAGCAATATTCTTTGCTCGTACAGCGCTATCAGGAACCTTTAATTCATTTTTTACGTGGAATTCTTGGCACGGAGGATGAAGTTTTTGACTGTGCCCAAGAGGCTTTTTTAGCGGCCTATAAGAATCTCTGGCGCTATTCCGCCGCCTATACTTTTCGGTCCTGGCTCTATGCTATCGCTCGGAATAAAGCCATAGACTTAATTCGTAAGAAAAAGAAGGAAGTTCCTTTAACTATCGATGAAAGCGTTGCCGATCATCAGCCGGGACCGGAGGAGACTTGGCTTAATAAGGAGCGGGAACTGGAACTTCAAGCTATCCTTCAAGAATTACCCGAGCATTACCGACAAGCCCTGTATCTTCGTTACCAACAGGAGTTAAGTTATGAGGAAATCAGCACCGTTTTAAATATTCCCGTTAGCTCAGTTAAGACTCATCTTCATCGGGGCAAAGAAAGGCTCCGTCAGCTCATGGAAAGGAGGAAGATCCATGAAGGAAATGGATGAAATGCTTAAAGAGTTATTTCGTGATAAACCCATTGCTCAGGAGCCTTTGCAAAAAATGAATGCAGTCATCATGGAGCAGATTCTTGCTAGCCCTATTGATTTTGAGGAAAAACGTTTACTAGCTCAGCGGCGGAAATGGGGCTTTATTTTCCTTGCTGCCGTTATGGTCCTGTCCCTAAGCTTCTTCCTGCTCAATTGGTTTATGGGACCTTGGCTAAAGACGGGGCTATTCAATAGCATAGTTTGGCTTACAGCCCATATACCGACCTTAGAATGGGTCTTGGGAAGGTGGGGCTGGCTCTCAGATAAATGGGAAATTCTCAAGCATATTAGAGTGGGTTATCAATTCTTTTGGGGTCAATACGGTTTGGCAATTGTGGGAATTTTGTTTGTTTGGGTTCTCTTTGAGGGTATACGAGATAAAGGAAACTTACATCAGAAGGAGTTTTAATGCCATCTGCTGATTGATTTATCCACGCAGTAGATAATCTATGCTTGCAAAGAGATGGAGATGTTTCAATGGATGCCGTAAAGATGTTCTTTAGAGATCAGGCTCAGGTCATCTGGAGGGAGGCATGGGAGGCAGCACATAAAATAGGTAATAATCCGGAACTGGGGTATCAGGAGTTTTTTGCGGTTGAAACCTTAACCCAACTGTTGAAAAAACATGGGTTTGCGATCGAGCAGCCGGCCGCCGCTTTGGAAACAGCCTTTATTGCCCGGTTTAAAGGCTATAAGCCCGGCCCCTGTATAGCCTTTTTGGCGGAATACGATGCCTTGCCCGGGATCGGCCATGCTTGTGGACATAATTTAATTGGAGCCGCCGGTGCGGGAGCGGCAATCACCTTAAGTAAGAGCCTGGAACTTCCCGGTGAGGTCTGGGTGGTAGGCAGTCCCGCTGAGGAAACCAGCGGCGGTAAAGTCGTCCTAGTAGATAAGGGTATCTTTGAAAAAGTAGATGCTGCCCTGATGTTTCACCCGGGAAGTCAGAATGTAGCGGAGATTTCCTCCTTAGCCCTAGATGCTTTGGAGTTTGTTTTTTTAGGTAAGCCCGCCCATGCGGTGGCAGCCTCTCATTATGGGGTCAATGCCCTGGATGTATTAATCGATTTTTTTAACCGTATCAATGAGCTAAAGAAAATATTGCCCCCGGATGTGTATATCAACGGGATCATCAAAGAGGGCGGGACTTCGCCGAATGTGGTACCGGAACGCACTGTAGCTCAGTTTTACCTGCGGGCACGCCGGCGAAAGGATCTGGATAATTTTCGCAGGCAGGTTGTTCGCTGTGCAAAAGAGGCGGCGGCGGCCTTTTCCGCAAAAGTTAATTGGGGCAAATTTGAGCATTCTTACGATGAGATGCGAACCAATCGCACCCTAGCCGGGGCTTTTGAGGAGAATCTGCTGGAATTGGGTGTGCGCAATATTTCTCCCCCTCAAACTGCTATGGGTTCTGTAGATATGGGCAATGTCAGTAGGGTTGTTCCCGCCATACACCCGTATTTAACCCTGGGAGGGGGCTTTAATATTCCCCATACCCGTGACTTTACCCTTGCCTGCATTTCATCCCCTGGAGAGCGTTTACTCCTATTAGCAATTCAATCCTTGGCCCTGACCGGTTGGGATGTTTTAAATAATCCGCAGCTTTTAAGTCGGATAAAGCGGGAATTTCGGGGGTCTACCCCCCTCAAGGTTCGACAAAAATCTGCAGGGGTTTAATTTTATTAGCCTGCCGTTACTTGGAAAAATAAGTAGCGGCATTTTGTTTATGCCCTGTAATCCTGAGCATATGCGAAGGATCTTTTTCGTGCGCAAAAGTATCTGCGGGTACATAGGGCGACTGGAAGCATTTTAAACAAGTCTTTGTCCTCACCTTAAGTTATAATTAGTCTATAGGTGCGAACTGCGAAGCAGCACGCAATTGCGTGATAAATATTTATTTACCATAGAGAAAGGATGAGGGAGAACATGAGAATTTTGCATACCTCGGATTGGCATTTGGGTAAGAATTTAGAGGGCTATAGCCGCATGGAGGAACAAGAAGCTTTTTTAGAGGACTTTATCCAAATCGTTAATGAACATGAGGTGGATCTTATTATCATTGCCGGTGATGTCTATGATAGTCCGAACCCTCCGGCCAAAGCCGAGAAGCTGTTTTATGATACCTTAAAAAAATTATCCGCTAATGGCGAGCGGATAACCTTAGTAATTGCCGGCAATCATGATAACCCGGAACGTTTGGTAGCTGCGGGTCCCTTGGCTCGGGACCATGGAATTATTATGGTCGGTACCCCTAAAACCATTGTTCCCGAAGGGGAGTATGGTAAGCATCAGGTTATCGCAGCGGGGGAAGGTTTTGTGGAAATTGAAATGAACGGAGAAAAAGCTGTAATCCTCACCGTTCCCTATCCCAGTGAAAAGAGATTGAATGAAGTCTTGTATGATGCCATGGATGAGGAAGAGGAACGCTTAAAAATCTATGGGGATAAAATCAAACTCCTCTTCGATAGCTTAAGTGAAAAATTTCGTGACGATACCATCAATCTTGTGGTTTCCCATTTGTTTGCTGCGGGAAGTGAAGAATCCGGCTCAGAGCGCAGTATCCAGTTGGGGGGAAGCTTTATTGTCGACGGCAGCTGTTTTCCCGCCAAAGCCCAATACATCGCTCTAGGCCATATTCATAAGCCCCAAATTGTGCAGGGCACGGAGAAAAGAGCTCGCTATGCCGGTTCACCTATCCATTACAATAAGAAGGAAGTCAATTTTGCTAAAAAATGTTTCATCGTTGATCTTAAGCCTCAGCAGGAGTTGGCTATTGAAGAGGTAGGCTTTAAGGTGTACAAGCCCATTGAAGTCTGGAAATGCGAAAGCATCGAGGCGGCTCTGGAGCAATGCGAAGAGAACAAAGACAGGGATTGTTGGGTTTACTTGGAGGTTCAAACTGACCGCTACATACGGGAAGATGAAATCAAGCTCATGAAAAATACCAAAAAAGACATTCTGGAGATCTTGCCGGTGATTACCGCTACTGTAAACGAGGATAGCTTCCTTGACAGCTTTGCCGATAAGAAAATCGAGGATATTTTTAAAGAGTTTTATCTCAAAGAAAAGTCCATGGAGCCTCAGCAAGAGATTATCGACTTATTATCGTCCATTATTCGGGAGGGGGAAGAAGCCGATGAGACCTGTTAAGCTTAAACTCAAAGGATTAAATAGCTTCATCGAAACCCAAGAGATAGATTTTGCCAGGCTTACCAGCAAAGGCTTATTCGGTATTTTCGGCCCTACCGGCAGCGGTAAATCCACTATCCTTGATGGCATTACCCTTGCTCTTTATGGAGCGGTGGCCCGGGGCAGTACCAATTATTTGAACACCAACTGCGAAGCATTACATGTTAGCTACGAGTTTCTGATCTCAGAGAAAGAAACTAAAAGATATCGCGTGGATAGGGAATTCCGCAGAGATAAAAAGACGGGCAATGTCCGCACTCATTCGGCTAAGATCTTACAGTTGACTGATGCTCATGAGTTGGTTTTAGAGGAGCAAGTCCGAGAAGTCACGAAACGGTGTGAAGAAATCATCGGTTTGAAGCTTGAGGACTTCACCCGGACCGTTGTCCTGCCTCAGGGTAAATTCAGCGAGTTTTTAAGATTAGAGGGAAAAGACCGGCGGGAAATGCTGGAGCGGCTCTTTAACCTGCAAAAGTACGGGGATGAGTTGACCTCCCGATTAGGTTCCAGAATTAAAAAAGAGCAGGAGCAAGCCAATATCCTGGTGGGGCGGCTCAACTCCTTTCAGGATTGTAGTGAGGAGATTGTAGAGGAGAAGAACAAGGAATTATCCTCCCTCAGCGAAAAGTTGGCTCAATCTGAAAAAGAACTGAAAAGAGCCGAAGAAAATTTTAACGCCGGAAAAGTAGTATGGGACCTGCAAAAGGAATTAAGCCAACAGGAGGCTCAAAAAGCTCACCTGGAAAAAGGGGAAGCTGAAATTAAGGAATACGAAAGTAAAGTTGACCTAGGTGAACGCTCCCTAAGGGTTAAGCCATATCTGGATCAATACGAAGATACTTTAAGAAAAAACGTCACAACCCAGGGACAGGTTGCTGTACTGGAAAAGGATCTCCAGGCATTGGCATTAAGAAAAGAAGAAGCCCAAGCAAGATGGGAGCAGGCCCGTTTGCAAAAGGATCAGGTGCTGCCTGGCCTTAGACTAAAGGAACAGAATGCTCAAGAGGCCATTGAGGAAAAGAAGAAATGCACTGTTTTAACCCTGGAAAAGGAAAAAATTAAAGAGAAGCTCCTTCAAGCCGAAAAGGATCTGGAGAATACACAGAATCGGATCCAAAAGGGCGAAGCGTATATTGCCAAAGTTAATAATGATATCCGGAGTATAGAGGAAAAGAGTGAAGGTTTAGCCATTGACCCCGAGTTTAAGAAGAAGATCAGTGAATCCTTACTCATCCTTAGTCGTTCCGAAGCGACCCAGCAGCAAGTAGTTAGCCTATCCCATGAGATCCAAGCTATCAAAGAGAAGATAAATGAAGCGCAAGCCAAAGGCTTGGCGTACTCTAAAGAGCTGGAGGCCAAGGAAAAGCAGCTGCAAGCCGGTACCGGCGAGTATCAGACTTTACTGGAAGCTTGCCCGGGCGATCAGGAAACCCTCCTTGCCCTTCAGGAAAGGTTAAACCAAGTCAAGGAGCAATGGGCTAAGCATCAGGACTACGATGCCCTTATTCAGAAGAGCCAAGCAGGTATCCAAGACCGATTGCCAAAGCTGGAGGCTGCTCAACTGCAAAAAACTCAAACAGAGCAGGAAATTACGGAGCTGGAGAAGGAACTAAATAAGTTTGAACGGGAAAATTTAGCCCATGCTTTACGGGTCGCTCTCAGAGAAGGCGAAGCTTGTCCCGTTTGTGGCGCCAAGGAGCACCGCCTTGAAGATGTCGAAGTCCTTGATACGGTCAATCTTGAGCAGCTTCAAGCCCTTTTGGAGGAGAAAAAGGCCCAAGTTCAGGCCTTGGTTCAGGACATAATCAAGACTCAAGAAAATATTAAGACCCACGAAAATAATCTTAAGGATTATCAAGAAAAAATAACTGCCCTGGGAGATGGGTATAAGACTTACGACCCCGAAGCTCTCCGGAAAGAATTCGAGACTTTAAGGGAAGGGATATCACTCTTTACTGCTCAGAAAACCCAATGGGAAAAGGAAATTAAGGAGTTGAGCCAAGCGCAAAACCAGCTGGCGATGAAGCTGAATGAGCAAAATACCATTGGTAAAGAAAACCTTACTTTATTGGCGAACCGTGAGAACTCGCTTAAGGAAACGCAGGCTAAATATGAAGCGTATGAACAGGAACTGAATCTACTGCAAGCCGGTCTGGGTGTCCTGGATTTCAAGCTGGAATATAATGAGATAACCAGCAAAGAAAAAGAGAAGGCCAAGCTGGAAAGTGAATTAAAAGGCTTAAGAGAAACCTTAAAGAAATACCTGGATAAAAAGGAACAGTTAGGCACCGAATTGTCGGCCTTGAAGGAATCCGCGAAGGAATACACTGTCACCTTAAAGGAGAAAGAGAATGCTATTCAAGAAAAGCTTAGTTTTATCAAAGTCAAGGTTGGCCTGGTGGAGGACTTAGAGGGTTATCGAAAGGAACTTCTTAAAGGTATCGCCCAAATCGAAGAGAATTATGCCCAAATGGAAAAAGCCAAAACTGATGTGGAACAGCAGTACATCGATTGTCATGCTGGTTTGCAATCAGCCCAAACTGCCCTGGTTAGTCTTCGGGAAAGAAGTCAAAAGGATCAAGAGTCTCTGGCTAAGGCTTTGTTAGAGGAGCGGCTTAACGACATTGAAGAAGCAAAAAGCCATCTCCTGGATAAAGGCGAGATTGAGAAACTTAAAGGGAAGATTAAGAACTACCGGGATTCCTTAACTCAGCTCCTCGGTGCTATCGGCAACCTGAAAAAGAAACTTGGGGAAAACAGCTTGACCGATGAGCAATGGACCCAAATTCAAAAGATTAAGGAAGAAACAACTACCCTCTTTAAAGAATTGGTCGAAAGCAAGATCAAGTTGGAGGCCAATGTTAAGACCTTGGCGGAAGATTTGCTCAAGAAAAAAGCCCTCCTTAAGGAACAAGCTGAACTGGAACGTCAACTGGGCCTTTTGCGGGAGCTGGAAAAATTATTCAGAGGAAAACGCTTCGTTGAATTTGTCGCCGCCCATCAACTGAAATATGTCTCCATTGAAGCGGGTAAGCGTTTGAAGGAAATTACCAGCGGCAATTACGGGCTGGAAGTGGATGAAAACGGTAAGTTCCTGATTCGTGATTATAAAAACGGCGGGGCCCAGCGGGATGCCAGCACCCTATCCGGAGGAGAAACCTTCCTGGCCTCCCTATCCCTAGCCTTAGCTTTATCTGCGCAAATTCAGTTGAAGGGAACAGCACCCTTGGAATTGTTTTTCCTAGATGAAGGTTTTGGAACTTTGGATGATAACCTTTTGGAAGTGGTCATGGATTCTTTGGAAAAACTCCACAATGATCGCTTATCGGTGGGCATCATCAGCCACGTGGAATCTATTAAAAACCGCGTTCCCGTCAAGCTCCTTGTCAAGCCGGCGGAATCCGGGATGGGTGGCAGTAAGGTAAGAATAGAAGTGAGTTAAGCGACCTTACCTCCCGGTCAGACCTGATTTTTGCAATACCTTGCGCCGACTGAAAGTTTCCGTAATCACTCCTGAGAAAATCAGCCCAAAGGCGATGGAACCGGCCAGCAGGAGCGTGATAGAGCCTAAACGGGCTCCTTCCGTATAGTTATTTTCAATGAAATGCCGAATCGTATTATAAGCCATGCCTCCAGGAACCAGGGGAATGATTCCGGAGATGCTAAAGACGGTCACCGGCATTTTTTGTCTGCGCGCCAGAAATTGACTGATAGTGGCTACGCTGAAGGCAGCTAATAAGGTGGACGGGACTAGATTGACCTTCATTTCCACCGTAAGTACCACATAGATAGTCCAGCCGATCATTCCCACGAGGCCGCCGCTCAACAGAGTTTTGCGGGGCACATTAAACAACACCCCGAAAGCCATCGTGGCTAAAAAGCTGGAATAAAGGGCGGTCAAATTCATATAGAAACTCCTTTCTTGAAACAGAGGGACAGGTTCTCTGTTTCAATTTTTCGGGTCAAGATACTTGGCAGGCGCTTAGTATGAATGAAAGTTTGTTGTCATCCTGAAGGAAGAATGTCTGAAGGATCTTTGGCTACATAAGTACGGCGAGGATTACCGCTACTCCGGCACCAATAGCAAAAGCCGTCAGAAAGGCTTCGGTCCCTCGGGCCAGTCCGGAAACTAAATCACCGGCCATCAGATCCCGAATGGCATTGGTGATGAGCACACCAGGTACTAAGGGCATCACCGAGCCGATGATAACCTTGTCAATCTGAATATCTATGCCAAGATAATAGAAAAAGTAAGCAATAGCACCGATGATAAAGGCGGCAAGGATTTCGGCGAAAAATTTTACGGCAATGCGGTGAGTGGCTTCGGCATAGAGAAAGAACCCCAATCCTCCGGCCGCCAACGCCGGCAAAAAGTCAATGATGGTTCCACCGAACATTAGGCTGAAGAACCCACTGGCTAAAGCCGCCGCTAAGAGCTGAAGCCAAAAAGGATACAGAAATTTTGACTTTTCAATCTGTAAGAGGGTAGTGTGGGCTTGCTCAATAGTAAGCTCTCCATCACTCAGTTTACGGGAGATATCGTTAACACTGACGATTTTGTTCAAGTCGATTTGACGCTCGTAGATTCTTAAAAACTTGGTCTGCTCCTGATCTTGTGCTTGGCCTTGAAGGGATAAAAAGATTCCCGTGGGTGTGACATAGCTGTGTGCCTCCGAAATATTACAGGCCTTAGCAATGCGGTTCATGGTATCTTCAATCCGATAAATCTCTGCGCCGCTTTGTAGCATGATTTTACCGGCTAAGAGGCAGACCTCCGTTATTACTCCAATGGGTGCGTTCACGATTTTTCCCCCTATGATTCTACAAGGTAGATTTATGACAAAGACCACAACGCCTTGTCACCTTAACATATGCAAAGGATCTTTTTCAAAGTAGCTGCTAATAATGATAGCATAGATATAGAGGTATCTACAAAACTTAAGCGAGCTAAAACCCGACTATCCTTAGGTTTTTCATTAATTACAATTAAGTAAATTAGGGGAGGAAAATTTTAAAAAGGTATTGAATGTTTATGCACTAACGCGTATAATTATAAAAAATATCCAAGGAGGTAATGGGTGTGAAAGTTGGAATTATCGGTGCAACAGGATATACAGGTCAAGAGCTGGTGCGCTTACTGCGAAGACACCCAGAAATAGAGCTGACTTATTTAGGTTCTTCCAGTAATAGTGGAGCAGTTTATGAGGAAATGTTTCCTCAGTTTTCCGGTTTAGGAACTGGGGAATTACAGGATGAACATGTGCCGGATCTAGATGTTTTGTTTTGCGCGTTACCTCATGGCCTGACGGCGGGTAGGACAGCACAATGGCTAAATCGAGGCATCAAAGTCATCGACTTAGGTGCGGACTTTCGCCTAAAGGATGCGGCTATTTATGAAGAATGGTATAAGGTTGGGCATCCAGCCAAGGAGCTACTGGCGGAGGCAGTCTACGGCATACCTGAGCTTTATCGTCAGCAGATAGTTGGCAAAACCTTGGTGGCTAATCCCGGCTGTTACCCTACTGCCACACTTTTGGCCTTGGTGCCACTACTCCGCAGGGGGCTATTGCAAAAGGATGGGCTGATTATCGATGCAAAATCCGGGGTTTCCGGAGCAGGCCGGGGCGCCGGCCTTGGAACCCATTTCAGTGAAGTAAACGAGAACTTTAAAGCTTACGGAGTAGCGACCCATCGCCATACTCCGGAGATTGAGCAGCAATTAGGGGAAGCTGCCGGAGCAGAACTCTTTGTTAACTTTACTCCTCATCTTGTGCCCATGATTCGGGGAATCCTGGCGACAATCTATGCTCAGGTTACTCCCGGTGTCACAGAAGCAGATCTTAAAGCCTGCTGGTTGGCGCGGTATGAAGGAGAAGAGTTCGTCCATGTACTTCCGGAAGGAACATGGCCCCAAACGAAGTTTGCCTCTGGGAGTAATCATGTATTCCTACAGTTGAAAGTAGATCCCCGGACAGGGAGAGCTATCCTAGTCTCGGCCATTGATAACTTGATCAAAGGAGCCTCAGGGCAAGCAATTCAGAATATGAATCTGATCTGTGGGTTGCCGGAGAACCTGGGACTGGAGATGAGAGGGCTTTGGCCCTAAGAAATAGTCTTTCTTATGTGCAAATTAATTATATAAGGGAGCGAATTCAGATGGATGAATTAACTCGAAATAGAGAAGGTAAACCCAAGCACCAACCCAAATGGTACATAATACCGGGAGGAATTGCCGCTCCTCAAGGGTTTCGGGCGACAGGGGTTAAAGCCCAAGTGAAATACCCGGACAAGTATGACGTTGCTTTGGTGTATTCCGAGGTGCCGGCTCAGGCTGCCGGGGTCTTTACTCGGAATAAGGTGAAGGCCCATCCTTTGGTCCTGACGAAAAAGCATCTGGAAAACGGGGTTGCTCGAGCCATGGTGGCCAACAGCGGCAATGCCAATGCCTGTGTAGGCAAACCGGGTGATGAGGCCGCTTGGACAATGGCCGAAAAAACTGCGCAAATGCTGGGGATTAACCCTGAAGATGTTTTGGTGGCTTCTACCGGGGTAATCGGTGTAGAACTGCCCGTGAACCGGGTAAGTCAGGGAATAGAGCTGGCGGCATTAGAGGTCTTAAAGGAAACCTCCCCTGAACAGGCTCTGCAAAATTCCCATCAAGCAGCCATGGCCATTATGACCACCGACACGATGGTCAAAGAGGCGGCCTTTGAAATGCCTACAGAGTATGGTGTGATTCGCCTGGGAGCTATGGCTAAAGGGTCAGGCATGATTCACCCCAATATGGGCACTATGCTGGGCTTTATCACCACCGATGCCCGCATTCCGGCCGCCGACCTTCAAGCACTTTTAAGCGAAGCCGTGGAAGATAGCTTTAATATGGTAACGGTGGATGGGGATACAAGCACCAATGATATGGTTTTAGCTTTAGCCAATGGTCAATCCGGAGTAACTTTAAACCCACAGGAATGGGCGGAGTTTCGTAAAATGTTTTTCGCCCTGTGCAAAGGGTTAGCACAAGATATCGCTCGGGATGGAGAAGGAGCTACTAAATTTTTAGAAGTAGAAGTTCAAGGGGCGCAAACAGTTGCAGACGCCCGTAAGATTGCCAAAAGTATTTGTGGTTCCAGCCTCGTTAAGACGGCCATCTATGGGGAGGATGCCAATTGGGGAAGAATCCTTGCTGCAGCAGGGTACTCCGGGGCAGAGTTTGATCCCAATCAAGTGGATATCTATCTCGGCCATGTCCTCGTCGCCAAAGGGGGTCAAGGGGTTAATTTTTCCGAGGAAGAAGCTAAACAAGTTTTGGCTAAAAAAGATATTATCATTCAAATTATTCTCGGGGAAGGGAATGCCCAAGCAACAGCCTGGGGCTGCGACCTTACCCATGAATATGTAACTATTAACGGAGATTATCGGACTTAAGCGAGGCTGCAATGCCACTACACGCCAAAGCGCCGGTGCCACTCACTCGGCCGCTCCACTGCCGCATCCGAAACCTATTGGGCACCCTGCATGTGAACCTACGTTGCGGCGGACGTTTCGCCGGCATGAAAGTCAGAATAGATCAAGACACCAGAAGGGGGATAGGGAGATGACTCCTTTAGATCAAGGGTTAGATAAAGCCCGGGTGCTCATTGAGGCCCTGCCTTATATACAAAAATTCGCCGGCAAGACGGTAGTTATAAAGTATGGCGGTCACGCCATGTTGGAGCAAGATCTTAAAGAGAAAGTGATGTTGGACCTTTTGCTCCTGCACTCAGTGGGGATTCGCCCGGTGGTAGTCCATGGGGGAGGACCGGAGATCAATTCTATGTTGAATAAGGTGGGAAAAGAGAGCCACTTTATCCGGGGGCTGAGGGTTACGGATAAGGAGACTATGGAAATTGCCGCTATGGTGTTGGTAGGGAAACTAAACACGGAAATCGTTTCCTTACTGAACCGCTTCGGTGGCAAGGCTGTGGGACTTTCCGGAAAAGATGCCCAACTGCTCCAAGCTGTCAAAAAACCCATGCAACTCGCCAACTCTCTTGGGGAAATGGAAGATGTGGATTTAGGCTTTGTAGGGGAGATTGAACAAGTCCGGCCGGGGATTATTACTTCTTTGATTGAACAAGGCTATATCCCGGTGATCTCGCCGGTGGCCGGTGGAGAGGATGGGGAATCTTACAATATCAATGCCGATACTGCTGCCGGAGAAATCGCCAAGGCCCTGAAGGCAGATAAATTTCTTTTACTGACAGATGTGCCGGGTGTTTTACGAGATGTTGAGGACAAAGACTCCCTAATCTCCGTAATTAAAAAAGAGGAGATCCCCAAGCTCATTGACGGTGGTGTGATTAGCGGCGGTATGATTCCCAAAGTCGAATGTGCCCAAGAGGCCCTACAGGGTGGAGTGGGAAGCGTCCATATTCTCGATGGTCGCATCCCCCATGCCATACTCTTAGAATTATTCACCGACGGCGGAATCGGCACCATGTTTTTGCCTTAAGCCTTATATAAGCAGCATAGATCCTTCGCACTTGCCTGGGATGCCACTTTTTGTTGCGATTGTCTTAGTCATATTTGTACGCTTAGTCTTTGTCAAACTGAGCATGGCGAAGTATCCTGACCCGAAATAAATAACCTTTATAATGAATAAAGGGACCTGTCCCCTTTATTCACTTAGTTGAAGAAAAACCATACGAAGGAGGAGATAAAATTGAGCGAAACACCCCAAGACCTGATTCAGCGGGGCCAGGATGTGGTAATGAATACTTATGGCCGTTTGCCTATGGCAATTGTTAAAGGCAAAGGCACCTACGTCTGGGACGCAGAAGGAAATAAGTATCTGGATTTTGTGACCGGGTTAGCAGTCAATTCCCTGGGGCATGGCCACCCGGCCGTTGTAGAAGCCATTCAAAAGCAAGCGGTCGAGATTTTGCATACCTCCAATCTTTATTGGATTCCAAACCAAATTGCTCTGGCGGAAAAATTAGTAGAGAGTTCTTTCGCGGATAAGGTATTCTTCTGCAACAGTGGAGCGGAAGCTAATGAGGCTGCTCTTAAATTAGCCCGGAAGTACGCCAAAGAGCATTACGGCGAGGATAAATATGAAATTCTGACTCTGGTCAATTCCTTCCACGGTCGGACTTTAGCTACCTTAACCGCAACAGGACAAACCAAATATCAACAAGGTTATGCTCCCTTACCGGAAGGCTTCTCATATCTGCCCATCAATGATATAGCTCAATTGGATGAGAAAATGAGTGAAAAAGTAGCCGCTGTAATGCTGGAGCCCATTCAAGGGGAAGGCGGAATACTTCCCGTCGATGAGGAGTATATTCAAAAAGTCCGCAAGCTTTGTGATCAATATGGTGCCCTCTTGATCTTCGACGAAGTCCAGGTGGGATTAGGAAGAACGGGCAAGCTCTTTGCTCATGAGTGGACCGGTGTCACTCCCGATATCATGACCCTGGCCAAGGCCCTGGGAGGCGGAGTACCCATCGGAGCCATGCTGGCCACAGACAAGGTGGCTTCTACCTTTAAACCCGGAGATCACGCTTCTACTTTTGGTGGGAATCCTTTGTCTACAGCCGTGGGCTGCGCGGTGATGAATGTTCTCACTGAAGAAGGATATTTGGCGGAGGTCCGGAAACGGGCAGGGTACTTTAAAAATGAACTGCAAAAACTTGCTGACAAATACCATACTAGGGAAGAAATCCGTGGCCAGGGTTTTATTCTAGGCTGGCCTCTTGATCGCTTAGGGCCGGAGATTGTGGAAGCTGCTCGTGGCAAGGGATTACTCATCAACTTTGCTGGAGGGAAGGCTTTAAGGTTTTTGCCGCCACTAAATGTATCCCATGAAGAGATGGATCAAGCCATTACTATATTAGATCAGATCTTTAGCAAACTTTGGTGAGGGATCAAAAACATCCCATCATATAAGACCCGCAATTTGCGAGTTTTTTCAATCATTTCCTTAGGGAATCGGGCTGTAACCTGGTTCGCTTATTTATACCTTTCTTTATGGAAAATATCACCTTGTCCTTGTGACATGCATAGATTATATCAGGTCCCTATCCAAGCTGTCTGCCTTAATCCCAATCGTATTATTGATTTCCTCCTTTTCGCTTAAAGCGGCTAGTTGAAATATAAACTAGCCGCTTATGACAATAAAAGAAAGGCCAGGCAATTCGCCCGGCCTTTCTTTTATTGTTTTAGAAGATTACTCCAAGTGCAATTAGGATAAGAATCGCAATAGCAATGATCCCTACTCCGACAAAGCTACCAAATCCGCCGCCGCAGCCGCCCATTCCGTATCCCATTCCGTACATAACCTTACCTCCTTTCAATTCTTTAATTTAGTTAAGCTTAGAACACGATGCCCATAGCGATGAGCAGAAGAATGATTACAACTACAATTGCAATACCTTCAAATCTTTCTTCACGACGTTCATAGCCAGCTCCAAATGCCATTCGAATGTCCTCCTTTACTTTAAGATAGTTTATAATATGCTTTGTCTATAAAGCTTGCCACAACATGGTAATTATTAAGGCCATAATGCAATTAAATTTGTAATTGTATCAACTGCCAAATAATTAGGTTCTACCCCTTTTCAATCCTCATAGTTGTTTGTTATTATTGTTACAGGTTATGCATTTAATTCCTCTTATCTTGATTATTAAATAAGTAAGAAACTTTCCTGAGAGCTTGCCAATTCGTCTTAGGAAAGTTTCCTTCTACATTTGACAAACAACTGGTTACATAGGGGGGAAGATTATGAAAGAGTTCACAAATACTAGTAGTAATTACTATGAGCAAAGTCAGACCCGTTTTAATCCGGAATGGTTCGATAAAGCCCAATATGCCCTGAATTCTCATAACTTAAAGAGTTGGACTGCAGGCTTGCGTTTTTCCAGCATCACTGATAAAATCGTCGCCCAACTAAAGCCAACCCTTCTTAATTCTTGCTTGGAGAAGATTAAAAATCATCCCCAAGAATTCGATCATAATTTGTTGCTGCAAAAATACTATTTTATTTACTGCAATGATGAAAGAGGGAACATTCGCAATCTTTCTTTTAGCCCAGATGTCAACCAATATGTTGACCAACACTTGCGTAATTTCATGATTGATTATCTGGATCGTGAAAATGGTTGGGAAGATGCCGTGAAATGGTATTGGAATAACTCCCTTACTTGGACCTTGGAAGCTATGTCCCGGGAAATTAGCACTGGAACTCAAGCTCGCATGCCGGAACGCACCTGGGCAAAAATTTATTCCAAAACCCTTTGTTATGCTGCTCCGGAACGCTTCAACCAAATGTTCGATATTTACGCCCGGAACTTTGTGGAATTATTTATGCGTTCCTTTCAGAAAAAATACTTCGGTAATTCCCAATGTTGTTTGACGGTTTTTGAAGAGTTTTTAGGCCTGGATTCTCCGCCACAAGGGCTAAAGAGCATTCTCCACCCCAGAGTAAACTATGAAAGAATGTCTTATATCACCACTTTAAGTCAGGCAATGTATCAGCAGTTGCGTAAAGCAGTAGCAATTGTAGATTTTTCCGTTAAGGATACGAAAATTTGGCCGAGTGCAAGTCTCCATACCCAAAGTGGCAGTTCAAGTGGTGAGGCTTTATTAAAAATAAGCACCAATGGAATGAATGATGAGACGGTGGATGTAATGGATTCCATCTGTCACTTATGGTTAAAAAAATCCAACCTGCAAGAAGCCGAAATTCAGATAAATGCAGATGATATTTTGGAGCTGCGGGGCTTGCGCAAACAAAAGAATGGCCTCGGCCGGCGCGGGGGATATAAAAACGAATGGCGGGAGCGCATCGCCACCCATATGGATATTCTAGACCATCTCTGGATTAACGACCTGGAGGGGGCTGTTGCAGCTGCAGAAGAGAAGGCTTTTATCATCCGGCCAATGGATTGCCAAAAGGAAAATGGCAAAGGGGAATATACTTGGGAGGTAAGGCCTGGGGACCCATTGATTCGGGACTTACAGGAAGGAAAACGTCAGACCGCCCTCCTCTCAAAAAGGGTTCTCGAACTGGATCCCTACCGACAGTCCTATGAGAAACGGGCTTCCCGCTATTTCTCCTGGTTGTGGCGAAGTAGACAGTCACGTGCCCGATATCTGGAACCTATTCGCGTTTCAACCCTTCTTGAGGCTATTAACCTGGAATATAATAAATCCCGTTCTTCCAAAGTCATCGAGCGGTTTGAAAAAATGTTGGATATTCTTAAAGACAAAGGAATTATTGCTAATTGGCAATATGACCGGATTTATCATAATGGGAGGGAGTGGCTGGATCTGAAACTTGTGGTCGAACCACCCCAGGCGATTATCGATCAGTACGCTAAGATCAAATCTCCCGGGAAAAATTCTGCCTACGGAGGCAAATCCAAGGAAATACCTTTACCTTATACCGGTGATCAATTAAAGCAGGAAAGGCTTAGACGCCGCTTGACCCAGCTTCAATCCGCCGAAGAAATCGGCATCAATCAAACCACCCTCTCCAAGCTGGAGTTAGGTCGTCGTAATCCGGATTACCGCACGGTTCAGAAGATCCAACAGTGGTTTAACGCTTAATCTGTACTAATGCTCCCATCCGTATTTTTTCTCTACCTTATGAGAACCTCTAGTCTACCCTATCAAGACAAGAAGTCTACCCAATCGATGCGTAAAAGAACCCCAAATCATAGCCTGGTAAGGGATAAGCCTTTCTAATAATAGAAAACATATTGACCTAATGCCTGTTTGCGAGCCTGCAAGCGGGCTTATTTTATAATCAAAATGGTCAGAGAACAAAGGAGGAAAAGACCCCTTACAAATGTGAATGTGAAATTAAGAGGAGGTGAAATTGTTGAAAAAGGGTATGAATCTAATCAAAAGCTTATTTTTACTGTTTGCCTTTGCCCTTATTATCTTTGTCGGCTCAACAAGCGAAACTCAGGCCTTTGTTTCCATGAGTGAGGATCAGGTAACCTGTACCCCTTGTCATGAAGATGGACGTAAAGGGGATGGTAAGGGAGGAGAAATCCATCCTTCCGGGAGCCCAGCCCCTGAGGGAACTGCAGGGGAAGGAGAGGGACAACCTGCGAAAGATCCCATGCTTACGCAGTATCAAAGCACCACCATTGGTAATTTAACTATCGCCCCCACGGCTGACTGGGATGATATCTGGGCTTGGGTTCAAGCACAACCCCCTGTAAAAGTGGAAAGCAAATATGACGAGGCGTTTCAGAAGTAACCCTAAGTGATCGCGATAATTGATAAAACGATAAAGGGAGTGACACTTAAGTGAGCGATAAATTTAATGTAAGCCGTCGGAAATTCATGATTGGCGGATTAGCCACGGCAGTGGCCGCCGGAGCAGGCTTATTGACCGGTTGTAGTTCTCAAGCAGCAGCCCCTGCAGGTAATGAACCGGCTACTGGAAAGTGGGATACTGAGGCTGATGTTGTTGTTGTCGGGTTTGGTTGTGGTGGCGGTGGAGCCGCTGTTTCAGCTGCTGAAGCCGGAGCTTCCGTACTCGTATTGGAATCTATGCCTATCCCCGGTGGTACCACCCGTGTTTCCGGGGGAGCCTTGTGGGTACCCGCTAACCCGCTTATGAAAAAAGAAGGTATCGCCGACTCCATCGAAGAAGGTCGTCAATACATCTTAAAAGGTAATGATGGTCAAGTAGATGAGGTACTCATTGATGCTTATTTAGAAAACGGCCCTAAGGTTGTTGAATTCTTAATGAACAAATTAGGCGTAGAGTTTAAATTCGGCTATCCCGACTATCATCCGGAGTGGCCGGGTGGTAAAAGACTGGGCCGAAGCATCAGCCCATCCTATAATGGTAAAGGATCCGGGGAAGCCTTGATGGCAGCTCTCTATGATTATTCCTTAGCTAAAGGTGTTAAATTTGCCTTTAATACCCACGCTAAGAAGCTGATCAAAGACGAATCCGGAAAGGTTATGGGTATTTTTGCTTATCAAGAGGGCAAAGAGATCCGGGTCAAAGCTAATCGTGGAGTTATCCTAGCCACAGGTGGTTTTGAATGGGATAAAGACTTGCTTAAGACCTATCAAAGAGGACCTGTGGAGGCCTCGGTAGTATTTAACCCCGGCAGCGGCGGCGGAGTCTACGCCTCCGGTGACGGCTTAAGAATGGCCATTGATGCCGGTGCCGACCTTCGCAACATGAATGAGTCTTGGGGGTTAATGGTCTACTTGCTACCCGGTTGGGAAGATGAGGTTGCTAACTACCGTCAAAACGCTAAGGACTACAAGAAGAGTACCTGGAAGACCATTATCGGTGACTGGTTCCTCTGGAGAGGAAAGCCCGGAACGATTATCGTTAATAAGGATGGCAAGCGCTTCATGAACGAAGCCTGTGATTACGATACCTCTGCTTATCCCTTCTATGAGCGGGATACTTTCGGTGAAAACCGTTGGCGCAACCTGCCGGCTTTTGTCATTGCCGACTCCGTACAATGGAGCAAGTATGGTATTGCCGGAGCCAAAGGGGATAATGTGCCTGCCCATATCACAAAAGCAGATACTTTAGCTGAACTAGCCCAAAAACTCGGTATTGATGCTAAAGGTTTGGAAGCTACTGTTGCTGAGTTCAACAAGCATGCTTCCCAAACTCCCCCGCAAGATCCCTACTTTCATCGTGGCGAAAGCTATTTCGATCGCTTTGCTTCCGGTGATTTTGCAATGGCCCAAGCCGACCCCGAAAATCCCGCTTGCACTTTAGCACCTCTGACCAAAGGGCCATATTATGGCATTCAGATTCACTCTGCCAACTGCGGAACCTGCGGCGGAGCCCGCATTAATGCCAAAGCCCAAGTCATTGACGTCCATGGCAATGTCATTCCCGGCCTTTATGCTGCCGGTAATGCAGCCGGATTAGGCGGCCCCGGCATTACTTATCATGGCCCTGGAAATCCCATCGCCGGTGGTGTTATCTTCGGTTACCTAGCCGGATTAGACGCAGCTCAAAAAGCCTAATCAATTTATTGCCCGCATGAGAATACCAAATGCATGCAAATAACGTAAAAAAGAATGCACCAAGGCAGTTTGCCAAGGTGCATTCTTTATAGATATTGGGCCTTCTATGGTTCTAGGAGAAAATTGATTTCAGATCAATTTCAAGATCCGCGAAAATTGATACCCTTATCGTATCTTCATCGGTATACATTTCCGGTCTGCCATACCTGTTGTTAGCTTCTAATAAAAATACGCTCACCAGTTTTTGATCAGGTTCTAAAATCCAATATTCCCTAACTCCTGCTTTTTCATATTTGTTAAACTTGACCACTTTATCTGTTTTAGCCGTGGAAGGGGATAGGATTTCGATGATTAGATCAGGCGAACCTTTACAGCCCTTTTCATCAAGCTTTGAATTATCACAAACGATTGTAATATCGGGCTCAACCACGTTTTTTACCGCATTGTCATCCTCCTCGACATCTAACCTCACACAGAAGGGAGCATGATAAATTTTACATTCCTTATCTTTCAAATAGTTGCCAAATTGCATTAAAAGGGCAAGAGATACTTCTTGATGTACCCTAGATGGTGCACCCTGCATATAAGGTGTACCGTCAATTATCTCCCATCTTTCTGACTCGTCCCAGGTTAAGTAATCGGCAAAAGAATAGCCGGGTTTTTGCTTAGGTAAGGGCATTTCTAATACACTCCTATCAGTGATCATTGCCTTTTATAATATTATATCAAATAACGAGCAAATAAGATATTTTAAAGGAAGAAAATGTATGTATATTATTTTGACTGCAAAGAATCTCTATCGATATAATATAATCAGTGTTAATTAAGATTCTGCATGACTATGAACGCACTTTTGCCATAATTACCCTTTACAGTGGTCGGTTTTTATATTATATAAGAGTATAGAAATTCTCGGTAAATGCGACAATTTGAGGTAAGCTTAATGGAAATACTGAATCAGAAAATAAGTCGGCGCAAATTCATAGCCCTTGGGACAGCGGCGATAGGAGGGGTAGCTTTGGCCTCCCATCTGGGAAATACTATTGGTGATTCAGAAAAAATTGCTATGCCAACCTTGGTTCCTACACCGGAAAAGTGGAAAAACCAGGATCTTACCGTGGCCTGGCTGGGTCATGCGGCATTTTTAATTAACTTTTACGGTATCAAAATCCTTATCGATCCGGCTTTTTACGAAAGAATCGGTCTTACTCCCGTGGGTAACTTTACCATTGGGGTCAAACGGCAAGTAGCCGGTCCGCTAACGGCAAAGCAGATTGGTAAAGTAGATCTGATTATCTGTTCCCATGCCCACACCGACCATTTTGATTACCCAAGCCTTAGGGATATGCAGTCACCCCAAACCTCTGTAATCACCGCTAAAAACACCCAGACTCTCTGGGAGGGTATGAATTTCAAATCAATCGAAGAGATGCATTGGGGCGATGAAAAGGAATATGCGGGCGGTCTAAAGGTCAAAGCCATCGAGGGGGCTCATTGGGGTGCAAGGCTGCCCTGGAACAAAGAAATGGAGTCTAATTCCATTCTTCTTTCCAAAAACGGTGTAAACATCTTCTTGGGTGCAGATACAGGCTACACAGAAAAGATTCAAGAGCAGCTAAGAGAAGTGGATATAGAACTTGCGATCATGGGGATCGGGGCCTATTCTCCTAAATCCTTTGAAGCACGACATGCTACACCGGAACAAGCCGTCCGGATGGCGGAGGAGATGGGGGCCAAGAAAATTTTACCCATGCATTGGGGAACTTTTAAACTCTCCCAGGAACCCATGGGTGAGCCCATTCAGCGTTTTAATCAGGCTATGGCAGGTAAACTGGATAAAGTCGCGCTTCAGGAGATCGGAGCTACCTGGGTTTTTCATAAATAATAATAAAATGCACCTTGGCAATTGCCTTGGTGCATTTTGAATTCATCTTTTCATTTACTTGGCGATTTGCCCCTCTACCAGGGTAACAGCATTATTACCTGATTGAATGGGCTGTTTGTCAAAAATAGGTATCAATAAGAACGTAACTACACAAGCAATCCACTCAAGATAAATAACATGAGGGAATACCCGGATGGCCGGAATAAATTGCCATAGGATCAAGATGACAATCCCAACAAGATTGGTGTAAAAGGCAGAGTTCTTACGTGCAAGTCCCGGTGCAAAGACCGTAAATAAAAACACCACCGTAAACGCTGCTGTCAAGCTGAGCCCGATCAGAATAGTCTTAAGAATACCACTCACAGTTAAAGCTAAAATAAAGGTCAGTGCTCCTAGAGCGATGACGGAAAACCTGGTCATCCACATTAGATGTTGTTCGTCACTGGCCGGGCGCAAAAAGCGTTTATAAATATCCTGGGTGAACAGTGTAGCAGAGCCTAATAATAAAGTTCCTGCAGTGGAAACATCCGCCGCCCAAAGGGCGGCAAGGGTCACTCCGGCTAGAACCGGGGGTAAAGACATGATCATTTGGGGTAAAGCAAGTGTTGCGCTGATGGAAGGGAGCATTCCCTTGGCAGCAATCCCCATCAAGGCGGCCAGAAAACCGATGGGCAGCATCAAAAGTCCCCCAATAATAAAACCGTTGCGGGCAGTCTTTGCATCCTTAGCACTCAAGGAAATCTGTACTGTACCCTGCATGGAGAAGGTTTGTGTAATCATTACAGCAAACCAGCTGGCAATGGCAATCCAGCCTAAGCCATCCACCCAATGAAAATAGGGAACTTCCTGGGGAAGTCTTACAGCGATTTGGGCGATCCCGCCCTGACTTGTGATCGTAGCAATAGTAGCGATTGTAATGCCAAGATAAATTAATATAACATTTAAAATGTTGGAAATACCGGCAGACCACATTCCTCCCACGAAGGTAATGCCGATGAAAACGAAAGCACTGGTGATGATTCCGGATTGCAAGGTAAAGACTGAAGGAAGCAATGAAGCAAGAATCGCTCCTCCAGCGAGATACTGAAGGGAGGTAATGACAAGCTGAATGGTGATTTGACTGAGAACGCAAAGTATGTGACCTTTAGTATCATAGAACTTCTCAAACATCTGGGGAACCGTCGTAATATTCATCTGACGGTATTTCGAAGCTGCCAAAAGCCCCATAGCAATTGCACCGGCACCCCAAGCCACATTATACCAGCCGGCGGAAAGTCCGACGCTGTAAGCTTGTTCGGCCACACCAATCGTTGAAGCCCCCCCAATGGCCAAGCCCGTAATTGTAACGGCAATGAGTGGGGTCGTCATTTGCCGTCCGGCCAAGAGGAATCCTTCGGTACCTTTAGCAAGTCTTGAAGCATAAAAGCTAATTCCAAACAAAACTAAAATATAAAGGATCACGATCATCAAAGGGATATTAAACATTTTGCCACCGTCCTACTTTTTTGTTTAAGTTTTTTTGTTTTTTAAACCCTACTTTTTAAATCCTACTTAACTTCTGTACTTTAAGGGACCAATTTAACTTTTTCGATACAAGGGAATTGTCGCTCCCCCATAGGGCATGAGAATAATACTTTGGTCTTTTTGATTCACTCCTGCCAATTCTAAGGCCTGTTCCAACGAGTTAACTCCGATAATCCCCATGGGTTCAACAAGTTTAGGCTCAATTTTTGAGTAAAGGACTACTTTAGCCTTGCCGGCGGCTTCTACTGCCGCATAGAAAATATAACCGGGAATTGTAAAGTTCTTGCGAAGTTCCGGATCAAGCCTCTTTTCTTTAAGTGGCTGGCTCCAGCCGAAGAACTCATCTGCTCCGGCACCTTCTCGGCATTCCGCGAGGACGAGAATCGTTCCGCCATCCTTGACCGCAAGGGAAGCGTTAAAGAGGGTCTTGGTACTTTGATAAAGAGAAATATCCTTGGGAAATCCTCCGCAGCCGGCGATCACCAGGTCGGCCTTTTTCCCAATGGGCACCCCGTAATTTTCGTCTGCCCACCGACAGCCCTCTTCCCAGGCTTTAAGCCAATGACCGGCCACTAATTTAGCGATCCGTCCATCGGTATGGATAATAGCATTAATTAAAAAATCCGGATTCACTAAACGGGTTGCATCGACCATATCTTCATGTAAGGGATTATCAATAAGTGCCCCTACTCCGATTAGAGGGTTGGATTGCTCCCCATGAGGATCTAAAGAGTGAAGATGATTTTGCGCTATAGTCTTACGACTTGCTACGCCGGGGAGAATGGACTTACGCCCCCCGCCGAAACCGGCCATCAGGTGGTGGACGATTCCACCCGTAAGAATAACCTTTCGATCGACTACCAACTTATTGACTGCCACTTCCGTTCCCCGTGGAGTTATTCCCACCTTCACCATTTCGGAATGGTCACAGTCATGGTCGATCACTTCAATCCGTGTATAAACATCCTCTCCGACAATCTTTTTGTGTTCTTCCGGAGTTTGGCCACGGTGGGTACCGGTAGCAGTCAAAATTAGGATGTCCCTATCCGGGATTCCTAACTTATTCAACTCATTTACAATAGTCGGTAAATATTCATGAAGCTTAACCAGTCGTGTAATATCACTTACGACAATAGTAACTTTGTCTCCGGCTTGAAAAAGGGTATTAAATGGGGGAGAGGCAATGGGTTCATCAAGAATCCGCTTTACTTCCTTTGCTACATCCTCCAAAGGCTGAATATCCTTAGCATGAAGTTCTTGGATGACTTGTTCCGGGTTCAAAAATAAACCGTGATAACCTTCGCCATACTTAAAGTTATACTCTTGCTTCATAATTGCTCCTTTCCCTAGTTTTACTTTGTACATATTAGCGCAGCCAAACGCATTATTTGTAATTATACTCTTTTTCATCTGATTTTGTAACCTTAAAAGTCTTAGGTATGTCGATAAATGTGCAAAGCCCCGCTCCTTGGCTTAGAGTAAAATGGGATTTTCGGCTAAAATAAGACACTATGCCTGATTAAAAGCATTACTAAGGATGCCTTCTTCGACAGGCTTCACTTCTTCAACATGAGATAATTATGCGTGTAGTTGAAGGAGTGAAGGATTTGAAGAGGAGAACAAAAAAGAGCAAGATTATGGCTTCCCTTTTAACCTTTTGGTGCTGTACTTACCTTACCGCACCGATCTATGCAACCACCGGATCAGTGGCTGCAACTCTCCCAAGAGCTGATTTAACTCAGAGCGATAACTTTGCCCAGGAGGATATTACTGCAAAGAACATTACTCATAAAAGGCTTTCCGGAGATACCAGGTACGAGACGGCCAAAGTTATATCTGAGTATTTTAGTATGGCCAAGGTTAAGAACATAATTTTAACAACCGGGAATGAATTTGCCGATGCCTTGTCCGCTAGTGTTTTAGCCGGTGAATTACAGGCCCCTATTTTACTAGTCGATTCTACCATCGAAAAATCCCAAGATGCTTTTGCTTATGTTCGGGAAAATCTTGAACCTGAGGGAAGAATTTATATCATCGGGGGCACAGGAATCATCGGCGAAGAATTTGAGAATGAACTGCATAATTTTGGGTTCTCCGACTTAGTTAGAATTGAAGGAAAGAATCGGTATGATACATCTTACCAAATCGCCTGTGCCCTTGAAGCCGGTAATGTATCTACCGTAATCATATCCTCCGGTGAACAATACCCGGATGCTTTAAGCATTTCCGGTTTTGCCGCTAATCAAGGTTGGCCAATTCTGTTATCTCCTCAAATTGCTCTTGCTCAGGAGGTAAAAGCGTTTTTGCGGGAAAAGCAGCCGGCCAAGGTTTATATCACGGGGGGAACCGGAGCGATTTCGGAAAAGGTCTTAGCGGAAATAGCGGGGGTACTGCCTCTAGCCGGCGTAGAAAGACTGGCTGGTCAATCCCGCTTTGATACCAATATTTTAATTGCCAAAACTTTCGCCGAGAACCCTAAGACTTTGTTTTTAACCACGGGCAATAATTTTGCCGATGCTTTAGCCGGTAGTGTTGTGGCCGCCCAAACAGGGGACCCGATAATATTTATTGACCCTAATTCACCAACCTTGCCCAAGCCGGCAGCCAATTACCTTAGAGATCTTTACACCAACGGGTTGAAGCCACAGTTAGTTACCTTTGGGGGTAGTGGAGTGGTCCCCGCAGAAATGGTGGAGAATGTTACGGACTTACTTACCGGGAAAGCTGAAATAACCGATATACACTCAATTCCTGACGTCGCGGCAACCGTCGCCCAAGGCGGTAAATTTTCCTTGCCCACAGCAGTTCAAGCCCGACTTTATAATAGCGATAATGTGGAGGTGACGGTTAAGTGGAATACCACAGTTGCAGATACTTCTACTCAAGGCTTAAAGGTTTTTGAAGGTGTTGTGGAGGGCTATAAGAAAACGGTTAGACTTAAGCTTAAAGTTACCGACCCTCTTCCAATTGCTGAATACTCGACGCATTTTAATCCCCAAGAAATCAACCGTACCGAGAACATCCGCTTAGCTGCTAAGGCGATTGATGGCAAGGTGTTAGCACCTGGGGAAAGCTTCTCCTTTAATGAGACTGTCGGCGAACGAACTTATGAAGCAGGTTATAAAGAGGCGATAGTAATTGAAGGAAATGCTTTTATTCCCGGCCTCGGGGGAGGAATTTGTCAAGTATCCTCCACCCTGTATAATGCCACCGATCTTGCCAAGCTGGAAATTGTTGAAAGACACCATCACTCGTTGACAGTTGGTTATGTACCGGCCGGGCGAGATGCCACTGTTGCCTGGCCGGTCTTAGATTTTAAGTTTAGAAACAACACTGCGGATAATCTGGTAATCCGTACTTCGGTTGGGGAAGGCATATTAACGATTAAGCTTTTCGAAGAGTACCCGTCTTCGTCAAAGTCTTAAGCAGTAGATTATTGTCGCGGACTAAAATTGGATTTGTAGGGTTAAAGGGGACGTCTCTTGTGGTTTTGAGCCATGGGAAACGTCCCTTGGTTTATCGATTCTGTTTGTGATCATGGTGAGTACATTTGCGATCACCAAATGAACCGTTGAAGAAAGAAAGGGTATCCTCATATAAGTTTGTTAGAAGTCAGAAGACAGGTGATTATGATTATGATCAGGGCATTCAATAAATGGCGAATACTCTGAATTTTCTGTTGGCATGGAATTTGCAATAATAGAACAGCAGGTGGAGGCTGTTCAATACATTGAAGCAAGTCGGGAGGAGATTATCTGTGATAATTATTGGCGAAAAAATTAACGGCTCGATTCCATCCATGGGAAAAGCCATCCGTGAAAAAAACGCAGACTACATTCGCGATTGTGCAAAGAAGCAAATGGAAGCAGGTGCGCATTATCTTGATGTGTGCGCCTCGGTGGAAGTGGAATCTGAGGTTGAGACATTGAAATGGCTGATTGATCTGGTGCAGGAGGTTTCAGATCTGCCGATTTGTGTGGATAGTCCGAGTCCCCGCTCCCTCGTAGCTGCTTTGCCCTTCTGTAAAAAGCCGGGCTTGGTTAATTCGGTATCAATGGAAGGGGATAAAGTCGAGGCAATATTCCCGGTTATTGCCGAAACGGATTGGCAATGCGTAGCCCTACTCTGCGATGATCGTGGGATACCGAATTCCGTGGAAAGACGCTTGGAAGTTTTTGAGAACATTATGAAGAGAGCAGAAGAGTTCCAAATCGATCCATCCCGCTTGCATATCGACCCATTGGTTGAGACGTTGGCGACAAAGGAAACATCTTTAACAACCTTTGTTGAATGTACAAAGGAAATCAAGAAACGCCATCCAACGATTCATGTCACAAGTGGTCTGAGTAATATTTCCTTCGGTTTGCCTGCCCGCAAACTGATTAACCAGACCTTCCTGATCTTAGCCATGAATGCCGGTATGGATAGTGCCATTATGGATCCCACGAACAGAGATCTATTAGGGATGATGTATGCAGCGGAGGCACTATTACAAGCGGATGAAGACTGCCTCGAGTATATTTCAGCATTTAGAGAGGGTCGTATTGGGCCATTGCCAAAAGCTTAAAACTTCAAAACCAAAGTTTAAAGTTTAGAGCTTAAAGCCCAGTTATAGAAAAAATAAATCTATAGAAAAATGGAGGGATTACGATGTCAAAAATCCAGGAAATTTCCAACGCGGTTGAATCAGGCAAGAAAAAGTTAGTCGTAGAACTTGTGCAACAAGCCTTAACAGAAGGTCACAGCCCCCTTGATATCTTAAATCAAGGCATGATTAGTGCAATGGGGGTTGTTGGTGAAAAGTTCAAAGCCAATGAAATCTTTGTTCCCGAAATGCTTGTTGCTGCCCGCGCCATGAAAGCTGGGGTGGAAGTCTTAAAGCCCCATTTAGGTGACAATGATGGTGGATCACGGGGTAAGTTTATTATCGGTTCGGTAGAGGGGGATTTGCACGATATCGGCAAAAACCTTGTTGCGATGATGGTAGAAAGTGCAGGATTTACAGTACTCGATATCGGTGTCGATGTTTCCGCAGAAAAGTTAATCGAAGCAATTAAAGCAAACCCGGATTGCAACCTGGTCGGTTTATCTTCTTTGTTAACCACCACTATGCCTGCCATGAAAAAAATAGTTGCCGCCATTAAAGAAGCAGGTTTGCATGAGCAAGTTAAGGTCATGGTGGGAGGGGCGCCGATTAGTAAGGAGTTTGCTGATTCTATCGGTGCAGATGCCTTTGCAGCCGATGCCGCATCAGCGGCAGCGATAGCCAAAGAATTGGTTGGCTAACCCCAAAAGTAACAAAAAATATTATGTGGAGGGATAAAAATGGATAGTCGCGAAAGACTTTTAACCGCACTGAATCATAAGGAACCGGATCGGATACCTCTTGACTTAGGTGCCGGATGCTCTTGTAAATTTACTGTATATTTTTATAAGAAGCTCTTGGATTACTTTGGTATTGAAGAAGACATAGTTATGAATCATATTCCTTACCAGCTTGTAACAGCATCCGACAAAGTGCTGGATCTTTTGAAATGCGATGTACGAGCTGCCGCTCTTCACCCTATCCCCCAAGTTGAAAACCCTTACGCGAAAAAATGGGAAGACGCAGAAAGTTACCACTATATCAATAATTGGGGTACTGAATATAGAATGCCCAAACATCAGGGCTTGTACTATGACTTGGTCGGTGGTGTGCTGCAGGACTCCGAGGATGAAGAAGAAGACCGGAAGTTCATCTGGCCGGTGCCGGAGAAGTTTCCGGCTGCCGATCGCAAACAGCTGGAAGACTATCGTGCGGCAGGATTTGCTACCACCATCTCGGAACAGTTCGGCAATGGCTTCCTCCAGCAGGGACCATTGATGTGGGGCTTCGAAAATTGGTTTGCTATGTTGCTTACAGAACCGGAACGCTGCACACAGTTTATGGATAAGTTGCTGGAGAAAAAAATCGAGTACTATGATAACATCTTAGAAGTTTATGGCGGACTGGTTGACGTTTGCTGTGAGGCCGATGATTTCGGCACCCAGCGCGGAACCTTTATTTCCCCACAACTGATCAAAGATATGGTTCTCCCTTATCACAAGAAATTGAATGACTACCTCAAAGCCAAGGGCGTCGGTCATATGACCTTACACAGCTGTGGCTCGGTAGAAGCGATAATTCCCGATATCATCGAAGCAGGCTTTACTTGCCTGAATCCGGTACAGATATCTGCGGCAAATATGAGCCCGGAACACCTGAAAAAAACTTACGGCAAAGACATCACCTTCTGGGGTGGAGGCATCAACACACAGGCAACCCTTCCTAAAGGAACACCGGAACAAGTCAGAGAGGAAACCAAGCGAAATATTGATGCCTTTGCAAAAGATGGAGGTTTCGTGTTCTCGACCGTCCACAATGTCCAGGATGATGTTCCTATCGAGAATTTTATCGCCATGTGGGAAACTTTCCAAGACAACTGCAAGTATTAATTAGCAAATACTATATCAAAACCGAGGAAGATCCAGCCTTCCTCGGTTTTTAAATATAACAAAGCGGTTTCTTCCTTAGAGGCTAACGGAATAGACGTTTTATCTTTAATTAAACACTATGGAATACCCTATAAAAATAATGAAAATTCCATTTCCTATGTAGCAATGATCTTGTTAGTCTTTTGGATTATCCACCGGTAGCTGCCCCCGTAGTAGCGGCATATTGAGCCTGAATATTCTTTTTTACAGCATTGGCAAGGATATCATCTTTGGTGATTTCCTTAGCCCTTTTACGTGCTTCCTTGCGGTCCTCTCTGTCCACAAGATAGGGAAGCAAACCGCCGGCATAGAGCAAGCCGATTAGCTTAGCAGTACGCAGGTCCGGGTTCTCTCCCCGGAGCAGGATCCGATGAATTCGGTCTAAGATATCCTTTTTCGCCCGGATATCGCGAACCGGATAGCGTGTGGTGGTAAAGAACAGGAAGGTTTTTTCTTCCTCTCGTAATAAACTTTTAGCCACCATCTCTTCCAGAAGCCCTTTCCGTAGGCCTTTTAAAGAACTGCGGAGTTTTCCCACCCAATGCTCAGGAGTGCGGTGACGCTTACTGGAACTGATCTGATTCAGAACGAGTTCCAGGCGGGAATCCTTAATTGGCCCTGTATCAAGGACCTCTAAGGTTTTCTTTTCTGCCTGAATCCGCTTAAGAGACTCCAACTCCATGAGCAGCGCACCTGTGAGGCAGGAATCTACAACCGAGCTGGCTGTGAAGGAAAAGTTACCCTTATTCTCATTTAGGGATAGGAGAAGAACTTCTTCCATTAAGGTTAAAATATTAATCTCCTCCTTCATCAGGTGTTTCCGCATCCTTAGTTAGGCGGCCTGCTTTGCGGGTGGCTTCCCGGAGCAGGAACTCAATATGAGAGTTAACGCTTCGAAATTCATCGGCTGCCCACTTTTCCAGGGAGCGATAAAGGTTAGGGTCTAACCTTAGCGCAAATTGTTTTTTGGGCATGCATATCAACACCTGTCATATTTTAGAAGTCAAAAGTCGGGGCCAGTGGTCGGATATGGACATCCGCTAACTGGATAAGCCGAATATCAAATTTGCTTATTCCTTGAACTCTGATCTGGTATTAGTATAACTTGCTTTGAAACAGAGAACCTGTCCCCCTGTTTCAATAAAGGGTGCCTGTGTTAATTACAGGCTGGGCGGAACGATCGGAGACAATGGCGACAAGGAGATTATTAATCATAGCGGCTTTGCGCTCTTCATCCAGCTGAACTACATTATCTTTTTCCAGACGTTCCACAGCCATCTGTACCATCCCCATCGCACCTTCAACGATGATCTGACGGGCATCCAGGATGGCATTGGCCTGTTGCCGTTGGAGCATGGCGCCGGCGATTTCGGTAGCATAGGCAAGATGGGTCAGTCTTGCTTCGGAAATCTCTACCCCCGCTACTTTTAACCGTTCCTCAAGTTCTTTAGTCAGTTCACGAGCTACTTCTTCGGAATTGCCCCGCAGGGAATACCCTTCTTCAGCGAAGTTATCATAGGGGTAGCGGCTGGTCACATGCCGGAGAGCGGTTTCACTTTGAATCTCAACAAACTGTTCGTATTTATCCACATCAAAGACAGCTTTCGCGGTATCGATAACCCGGAAAACGATAACGGCGGCGATTTCAATCGGGTTTCCTTCCACATCATTGACCTTCAAAGTTTTACTGTTAAAGTTGCGTACCCGTAAGGAGACGGATTTGCGCATAGAAAGTGGGATGGTAAACCACAAGCCGGGTTCGCGGATAGTACCTACATAGCTCCCGAAGAAGGTTACCACGTAAGACTTATTGGGTTGAACGACAACAATCCCGCTGGACAAAAGTATGCCGATTACAATGAGGGTGATACCCAAGATGATTTTGGCTTGAATCAGGAGCGCAGTGCCTCCGACCAATAGGGCCAAAAGGATAATTACTGCGAGATAACCATTGAGCCCCCAAGCTTTCTTTTCTTTCATAAACTATGACCTCCTTTGTAAGATTAGTCTAAGCATAGACTGAAATTGTTTTGATAGCAACATGATATCACTGTTACAGTAAAATGTAAACAGAAAGGCTCCTGATTCAATTAAAAGGTTAAGATTTGTTGCAAAGGTAATACAGTTTGCCGAATTATATAGTACAGTTTGTCCTAAAGAAAAAGTCTCTACCGGATATCAGCAGAGACTAGGCATAACTTGACTTCAATGACTTAAGATATTCTTGGGTAGATATTCCATAGAATCAACCCTCATTGAGGATGAGTGCCATCATGACAAGATCTTCATCAGTATTGTTTTCCAGGCCGTGGCTTTCACCTACTTTAATAATGCAAACATCGCCGGGCCCGACTTCAGTGCGTGTACCGTCGTTATCCGTGAAGATTCCTTTTCCGGAGAGGATGTAATAAGGCTCCATGTTTCCGATGTGTTGGTGATAACCAATACTGCTGTGAGGTTTTACAGTGACCTTAGCGTAGGCGGCTCCATGCCCCATCATTTCCTCCTTGGTTAAGATGTGGGAAAAAACGACACTTCCTTGGCCCCCGCGGGCGTTATGTACAGTTTCTTCAATGGTTTTTCTAATCATAAAAATTCCTCCTCACTTAAAAAGAACGATCAAAGATATGATCACACCATAACATAACTTTTCGGAATAAAAAAGTGATCTTTTGCAATCTAAAACTCCCTAAGCTTATAGCTTCGTACCGCATTGGGAACAATAGCTGGCCCCTTCCCGAACCTTTTTGCCGCAGGTGGGGCAGAAGTTCACGGGGGAGTCATCAGAATCCCTTGGCGAGGTCGATGGAGAAACGGGAGGGGTATAACTGGAAGGAGCATAGGGGTCAGTCGGTGGGATGTAGATATGAGAGGAAGGAGTTGCCGATTCGCCGGGTGACCTATGGGGATCTTCCGGTTGAGTATAAGGATTGCCGGAGGGATAGTCGGGGTTGCTTGGTGACGGCGTAGATGGAGCAGGTTCAGAAGTAGTATAGTCTTTATTGGGGGCGTCAGGGGGATAATTCTGAGGAGTATAGAGAGAGTTGTCTGATCGCGAAACCGGAGCAGTAGTTATGTCTGATCCGGTAGGAGTCCAGGAGGTAGGAGCGGGGGAACTTTCCGAAGGGGAAGTATAAAGATTTGCGACGGGGATAGGTTGCTCTTCTTCTTCAAGGGTGAATACCCAAACAATGGGTAGGATTGCTACAAAGGGCGAAGTAATAAAGATAATCAAAAGCCCGATATCAGGTGCGCTGCGATCAATAAAGCTGATTAACAGTTGAATACCCAACAATGTTAAAAAGACTCCCCATAAGGGTCCCATATGTCGACGGTAGAACCGCCAACTTTCTTTAAAGGCCTTACCAAAGGGAAGGTGAAGCCGGTTTAACATCGTATAGGGTGCCGCAGAAATCCAAGGAGCCAGGAAGATTCCCAGAGCAACGAGGGCAAGACCATAGCCAATGCCAAAGAAGGCCTTTGCATATTCGGAGTGAAACCTGAAAGCGATTAATACCCCTAACCCAACGAGGACAATTCCTATGATGCCGATTACACCGTACCAGCCTAACACACGCAGAAAGCCTTTCAGTCGGATATCACGAAATTGAGCTTTTTCGCTGTAGGCTTTTTTGGTGAGATGAAAGACCCCGGCCAGGAAAAATGCAGCCAGGAACCAACCGACCAACAGGAGCAGGGCTATACTAAGTAAAATCAGGGGAGCCATATCCCAATAGGGTGCAAATTCGTTAAAGAAGTCGAATCCATAGCTGTAGCCGTTGTCATAACCCATTGCGGGATCATATCCCGGCGGTACAGGGATATTAGGGTCCATATAGGGGGTGGCTGAGAGGGACGGATTAAACCCATGAACGCGCATAAAGGGTAAAAGGGTAGCCCCCACAGTAATAACGGCAATGATGATGCCGATAAGGGAGAAAAGGATGTAAAAGCCGTAGAGGGGTAATGCCATTCTTTTAAAGGTCTCGATGGTTTTTTTCATACGGTCAGTCCAAGTCAATATCATCCCGCCTTTCTGTACTACATTAATATTACACGGGGGATTCTTTTTTGGATAGGTTTTTTGTTTATTTACCTTATGTAAAAAGAAACTCCTTATACGCGATAAATTTACTTGGAAGAATTTAAGCAAGGGAAATTGGGAGATATGGCGCAAGGGTCAAAATAATTGTTGTATTTTTATACATCAACTAGTATAATGATGCATAACAAGTTCACCAAAGGGTGAATAAGTACGGTATGGACTCAACATTCGGCGAGGGTCTGATCCTCTCTGAAAGAAGTCTCATTAATGAAGAACCAGTACTACACGGAAAGCAATAAAAACATAAAGGAGAGGGAGATGCAGATGCCGGTTTTAGATGTTTTAGATAAAGAAAGATTTGCTGGTCGTGACTATATCTGTCTTCAGTATTTTATCCCGGAAGAAATTAATCACATGCTCAAGGTAGCTATGGAGTTAAAAGAAGAGCGTAAAAAGGGAATTCCTCATCCCATTCTTCAAGGGAAGACCTTAGCCATGATTTTTACTAAGTCTTCCACCCGGACTAGGGTTGCTTTTGAAGCCGGTATGCTTCAATTGGGTGGTCATGCCTTATTTTTAAGCAATAGGGATATTCAAATTGGACGCGGGGAACCTATAAAAGATACTGCTCGCGTCTTATCCCGGATGGTGGATGGGATTATGATCAGAACTCACAGCCATCAGGATGTAATCGAGCTGGCTCAGTATGCCGATATACCGATCATCAATGGACTCAGCGATTTTCTTCATCCTACTCAAGTCCTTGCAGATCTGCTGACTATCCAGGAACATAAGAATCGCTTGGCAGGCCTTAAACTTACCTATATTGGAGATGGGAACAATATGGCTCATTCCCTGATGTTTGCCGGAAAAATGGGGATGCATGTGGTTATTGCCTCACCGGCAGGCTATAAGCCTGATGCTCAAGTCATGGCTGTTGCTCAAGAACAGGCCAAAGCAAACGGTGGCTTAGTAGAGTGGGTGGAAGATCCTCTGGCGGCTGCTAAGGACGCCGATGTACTCTATACGGATGTTTGGGCCAGTATGGGACAGGAGGAAGAGGCCGCAATCCGGATGGAGGCTTTCCAAGGTTATAGAATTGATGGTGAAACCATGGAAAGAGCGAAAGCCGACGCCATCGTCTTGCATTGTCTCCCCGCTCATCGGGGCGAGGAGATCACCGGGGAAGTCCTCGAAGGTCCCCAATCGGTGGTCTTTGATGAAGCAGAGAATCGTCTCCATGCTCATAAAGCGATCATGGCCTTATTGTTATAAAGAAAACTTGCTTTAGGTGGGGTTTTCGTGGTGCTTGCAATGGACAATTAGCAGGATTTTTGGTTTTAATCAAGAAATAATATAAGTTAAGTCGAAGAGTTATAGAAAGGAAGTTATTCCATGAAGAAGGTAGTGCTTGCATATTCCGGAGGTTTGGATACCTCCATCATCATTCCTTGGCTGAAAGAAAACTATGGCTATGAAGTTATTGCCATGGCCGCTGACCTAGGACAAGGGGAAGAGTTAGAGCCCCTTAATGAAAAGGCCATCAAGAGCGGAGCCAGTAAATTATATATAGAAGATTTGCAAGAAGAGTTCGTCACCGATTTTATCTATCCTACTTTAAAAGCCGGTGCGGTTTACGAAGGAAAATACCTCCTAGGGACTTCTTTTGCCCGCCCCTTGATTGCCAGCCGCTTGGTGGAAATCGCCGAGAAGGAGGGAGCCGTGGCTATTGCTCATGGTGCCACAGGCAAAGGAAATGACCAAGTACGCTTTGAATTGGCGGTTAAAGCCTTGAATCCCGACCTGGAAATCATCGCTCCTTGGCGAATCTGGGATATTAAGTCCCGGGAAGATGCCATTGATTATGCTGTTGAGCGGGGAATCCCCGTTCCAGTGACCAAGGACCGTCCCTACAGCATGGACCGGAACCTTTGGCACCTCAGCCATGAGGGGGGCGATTTAGAGGATCCTTGGAATGAACCCAAGAAGGATCTTTATCTGCTTGGAGTTTCCCCGGAGGATGCCCCTGATCAGGCGGAATATGTGGAATTAGACTTTGAACAAGGAATCCCTGTAGCTTTGAATGGGGAAAAACTTGGTCCGGTGCAATTATTGACCGCCCTTAATGCCGCCGGCGGCAAGCACGGTATTGGGATTGTAGATATGGTGGAGAATCGTTTGGTAGGGATGAAATCCCGGGGTGTCTACGAGACCCCGGGAGGAGCTATCCTCTACACTGCCCACCAAGCTTTGGAGCATCTTACTCTTGACCGCTTAACTCTTCATTATAAAGAGCAAATCGCTCTCAAATACGCCGAGCTGGTCTATGACGGTGTCTGGTATTCACCTTTGCGGGAAGCCTTAGACGCTTTTGTGGATGTCACTCAGAAAAACGTTACCGGAACCGTGCGCTTAAAGCTTTACAAAGGCAACTGCAGCCTGGCCGGAGTGAAATCTCCTTACTCCCTTTCTAGCGAAGAATTCGCTACCTTTGGCCGGGACGGGGTCTATAACCAAAAGGATGCCGAAGGTTTCATTAATCTTTTCGGTCTTCCCCTTAAGGTAAGAGCTTTGATGGAGAAAAAGTCAGGGTTGAGGTAACAAAGATAGAAGAAGAAAGCACCCTCAGGGTGCTTTTCTGGCTATTCAGAAAGTATAAGTTTCAAGGCGCATCAGGGCAACCAACGACTTGGCTTTCGCTAAAGCAACAAGTGCGAAAGCAGTGCTTTCGTGGCGAAGCCGGGTTTTCTTTAGCATATCAGTACGTTTGTCATCCTGAAGGAAGCATGACTGAAGGATCTTGTAGTCTATTTCGGGTCAAGATACTTCGCTAATCGCTCAGTATGACATAGACCAAAGCACCTGTCATCCTGAGCAAGTGCGAAGGATCTAACTACTCTGTATATATGAAAGGATGAAATTATAGATGAAACTTTGGGGTGGCCGTTTCGAAAAATCAACTGATGCTTTGGTGGAGGATTTTCATTCCTCGATCTCTTTTGACCAACGATTGTACAAGCAGGATATTCAAGGAAGTATCGCCCATGCCCGGATGCTGGGGGAGATAGGAGTTCTGACCCCCGAAGAAGCAGAACAAATCATGGAGGGTCTTAAAGGCATCCTAACGGATATTCAAGCCGGCAAGATCGAATTCGAGATTGGTGCCGAAGATATTCATATGAATGTAGAAAAACTTCTCACGGAACGGGTGGGTACCGTGGGAAAGAAAGTACATACGGGAAGAAGCCGCAATGATCAAGTGGCTTTGGATTTGCGCCTATTCTTAAGGGAAGAGATTGACCATACCCAGGATTTGCTGGTTAGCCTTTTGAGGACCATTTTGAATTTAGCCAAGGAACATCAAGAGACTTGGATGCCGGGCTATACCCACCTTCAAAAAGCGCAGCCTATCTCTTTCGCTCACCATATAATGGCTTATGCCCAAATGTTTTTAAGAGATTTGGGCCGTCTAAAGGATACCCGCAAACGCCTTAATGTATCCCCCCTGGGCTCAGGTGCCTTGGCAGGAACCACTTTTCCCCTGAAACGGGAAATGGTGGCCCAAGAGCTGGGCTTTGACGGTATTACCTGGAACTCCCTTGACGGGGTTAGTGATCGGGATTTTGCTCTCGAATTCCTCAGTGCAGCTTCTATTTTAATGATGCATCTCAGCAGACTTTGCGAAGAATTAGTCCTGTGGTCCACAGGCGAGTTTCAATTTGTGATCATGGATGATGGCTATTCCACCGGCTCCAGCATCATGCCGCAAAAGAAAAACCCCGATGTGGCCGAATTAGTTCGTGGCAAAACGGGGCGGGTCTATGGCGATTTAATTGCGCTGCTTACAGTAATGAAAGGACTGCCTCTTGCTTATAATAAGGACATGCAGGAAGATAAGGAACAGGTTTTTGACGCGGTGGATACCATCCAAAAATCCCTCCTGGTAGTTGAGCCCATGCTAAGAACCATGAAGGTAAATAAAAAGGCCATGGCCGAGGGTGCCAAAGGCGGCTTTACTAATGCTACGGATTTAGCGGATTATTTAGCCAAGAAAAACGTACCCTTTAGAGAAGCCCATGAAATTGTAGGCAAGTTGGTTCTTCATTGTTCCAAGCGGGGCTGTGGACTTGAGGATTTGACCTTAGCGGAGTTTAAGGAGCATTCCTCTGTATTTGCCGAAGATCTCTTTGCAAGCATCGGCATCGAGTATTGTGTCCGCCAACGGAATATCCCCGGCGGCCCTTCGCCGGAAACTGTCGCTCAGGGGATTCTTTTAACAGAGAAGGCTTTAGAACAATTGATCGGTGGATAATGTGGATAACGTGGAAAAGCTGTGGACAACTCCTTGAATTACCCATACGGGGTATAGATAATCAGGGGAAATATCCAGATAAATCACTGGTACAAGTCTGTTATCAGAAGAAATGCGTAAGGGACCTGTGTATAGTGTGGATAACTTTGTGGATAAGTAGAGAATAAGTAGGAAAAACCCGAGGATAATTTGGGATAGGTTCCTCATTTCTGGGGATAAAAGAGAAAGAACTGGGGAAAAAGGAGAAAAGGGATGCGGTACAGAAGAGGAGGCCATGCAATGCGTGACGTTGCTTTATTAACTGATTTGTATCAACTGACGATGATGCAAGGCTATTTCCAAAATGGTTATGATGATAGGGAGGCAGTATTTGATCTGTATTTCCGCAAGATCCCCAGCGGTGGCGGCTATGCCATTGCCGCCGGTTTGGAACAGGTAGTGGAATATATCGAAAGCCTCCGGTTTTCTGCTGAGGATATTAACTATCTCAAGAGTTTAGACTTATTTGATACGGATTTCCTCGATGTTTTGCAGGATTTTCGGTTTCATGGGGATATTGATGCGGTGCCTGAGGGAACGGTAGTTTTCCCCTACGAACCCCTGGTCAGGGTAAAGGGCAGGATCTTTGAGGCGCAGCTTATGGAGACGGCCTTACTTAATCTAATCAATTTCGAGACCCTCATTGCCACCAAGGCCTCCCGAGTAGTCTCAGCCACCGGGAGAGGGCATGTAATGGAATTCGGTCTAAGACGGGCTCAAGGACCGGATGCGGGAATCCTCGGATCCAGGGCGGCCTTTATCGGCGGTTGCAACTCTACCTCCAATGTGCTGGCGGGAAAAAGGTTTGGCATCCCGGTTTCCGGAACTCAGGCTCATAGCTGGATTCAATGTTTCCCCAGCGAATTGGCGGCTTTCCGGGCCTATGCCCGAACCTTCCCGGATCAATGTTTGCTTTTGGTGGATACCTATAATGTCCTTAAATCGGGAGTCCCCAATGCCATCAAGGTAGGGTTGGAACTGGAGGCGGAGGGACATCGTTTTTTGGGTATCCGTATTGACAGCGGCGACTTAACTTATCTTTCCCGGGAAGCCCGCAAAATGCTTGATGAAGCGGGCCTGCCTCACGCCAAGATCGTGGGCTCCAATGATTTGGATGAGCATACAATTACGGCTATTCGTACCCAAGGCGCGGCTATCGACTCCTGGGGTGTGGGAACCAATTTGATCACCTCCAAAGATACCCCGGCTCTTGGTGGAGTCTACAAACTGGCGGCCGAAGGTAAAGATGGGTTATTTGAACCACGTCTTAAGGTCTCCGAGAATATAACGAAGATAACTAATCCGGGAATAAAAAAAATTGTCCGTTTTTACGATCGGCAAGGGAAAGCCATGGCTGACTTAATCGCTTTAGATGATGAGCATTTTGAAGAACCCTTAACCATCTTTGACCCGATCGAGACCTGGAAACGCAAGACCCTTACCAATTTCAAGACCAGGGAGCTTTTTGTTCCGGTTTTCCGGGGGGGTAAGCGTGTTTATGACCTGCCGGACCTCAAGGAGATTCAAGCTTATGCCCAAAAGGAATTGGATACTCTATGGGACGAAGTTAAACGCCTGGTTAACCCCCACCGATATATCGTAGACTTATCGCCTAAGCTTTTTGAACTGAGGCAGTCCTTGCTGTTGGAAATCAGCAATAAGGTCCAAGAGGTTAATCGAAAGTAAATCATAGGTGAATAATAGGTTAGGTAAGTGACGTCATAGAGAGGGTGAAAGATATGTGGAATACGGAAGAGTTGGAGAAAAGAATTAATCTGGCTATCCAGTGGCTGCGTGAGCGTGTTCAAGATGCTCATGCCCAGGGGTTGGTAGTAGGCTTATCGGGAGGGGTAGATTCTGCGGTTGTAGCGGGCCTAATTAAGCGGGCTTTTCCTGATAATTCTATGGGAGTTATCCTGCCGGCCGCTTCCAATCCCACGGATGTGGAAGATGCCTGGTTGACTGCTAATAGATTGTCCTTAAAAGCCATAGAAGCGGATTTAGGTGATGCTCATCAGGAAATTATGACTTCAGTCAAAAAAGCCTTAAGCGCCCAAGGGCATACCTTTGAAGAACAGCCGGTTCAAGGAAATTTAAAAGCCCGCCTACGGATGTCTGCCTTGTACACAGTAGCAAATTCTTTGAATTATCTGGTGGTGGGAACGGACAATGCCCCCGAAACCTATACGGGATACTTCACCAAGTATGGCGATGGGGGAGTGGATATTATCCCCTTATACTCTCTGACCAAAACAGAAGTGCGAGCCTGGGCGGCCCAACTAGGTCTGCCGGAAAGAATAGTCAATCGGGTTCCCACGGCGGGCTTATGGACAGGACAAACCGATGAGCAGGAGATGGGATTCACCTATGACCTTATCGATCGCTACCTTCTTGGGGAACAAGTTCCCGAGGATGTAAAAGAGAAGATCGAAAAGCTGCATCGCCTGAGTGAACATAAGCGCCGGCTTCCTTCGGTCCTGGAATTACCCAAGCTAACCAAGTTGTAAGCAGTAGGAGATAAATATAAAGGACCGAGGTTCAAGGCCCCGGTCCTATGCTCTGGCTTCTAAACGTCTAATTCTATCAGAGATCTGTTTATTGATTTCTAACTGATTTTCGCGAAAGTCAAATAAAGCTTTTACCTTTAGATCCATACTATATTCGACCCGAACCTGGCTTAGACGCACGGAAGTTACCTCTTCTTTGAGTGCGCTTACCTCTTCTTTGAGTGCGCTTACATCTTTTTTGAGTACACTAACATCTTCCTTAAGAGTTATTAGGTCTTGTTGCATTTGTTCTTGATTTACTGCTAAAGTATCAACGGCATTCCATATTTGTTGTTGTTGATTTTCTAAGCGGTCTATTCTCTCAGTAAGTTTTTCCTGACCTATGTTAAGTAATTTTAATTGCTCAAGTATCAGCTCTTGAAACTTCTGATTTTCCATTGGCATTCCTCCATTCAGAATGTACAAGTATACCTACAGTTAATTATACTGTACCTTGTTCTCCGGCGTAAAGACATAATCAGCATTAATTTACCTTTAACTCCCAAAAGCTTTTATGTGGAAATATTCGTGGTACAAGCATAGGATAACAGGAAAGAAAGGAGGGCGCGGCTTGCGTATTGGTGTAGACATTGACGGCGTGGTTTCCGATAGTTATAAGGCTTGGGTTAAGGAAATGAATCAACACTTTGGAACCAATATTTTAGAACTTAAGAATTACGATATGCACTTAGATTTTGGTGTGTCCTGGGAGGAAATGGGTAAATACTTTGAAGCTAATGTGGGCCACCTGTTTGATATACCGGACCCGGTTGCAGGGGCTAAGAAAGGTATTGAAAAACTACTCCGTGAAGGACATGAAATTGTATATATCACCGCTCGCTCCTTGGAGGAGGAGGAATATACAGTTCGTTGGATGAAAAAGCATAAGATTCCTCACGAACAGATTCTTTATACGGGCTTTAAGTGCAAGGTGGAATATGCTCTGCAGAGGCAGTTAGAAATTTTCCTTGAGGATAATTTAGTCAATGCTCAAGCGATTTCTGAAGCAGGGATACCCGTGCTTCTGCTCGATGCCAGCTACAACCAAGCTGAATTGCCACTAGGAATTATTCGCTGCCGGGACTGGCAAGAGATACTCAGGGAGATTGGCAATCGAGCCCCTTACCTCAAATTCGCTTCCAAGTAAGCCTTGCCCACCAAAAGATTACCCTATGTTCATAATAAGTAATGAGATAATCATATCTAAATAAAGAAGTCCCCTTAGTATGCCGGCAGGAGGTCAAAGACCTGGCCGGCCCTAAGGGGCTCATTATTTGGATAACGGATGTCATTCTGAGCGTTGCGAAGGATCTTACAAGATTCTTCACTTCAGGATTAGCTTGTTTTAGTACCCTGGGGTTTATGTTGTTTATCGATAATATGTTGCATGGCCATCACGGGATGATGAATGATCATGCGGGGGCCCGCGTAGCGCATCACATTGCGGATTTTTTCCCGCATATCTTTTTTATAGCAGTGAACGGTGCACTCCCCACAAACCGGCTTATCCTCGCCGAACATACAGCTTTCAGCCCGCTTTTGGGAGTAATTCAACAGCTCCTGACATTCCGGGCATAGTTCCGCCGCGGGTTTATGGTTATCTTTACAAAAAAGCTTGATCATCACTTCAACAGTCTTTTTTTCCCGCTCAGCGCGCGTTGTTTGAGCCATGAAAACCCCTCCTCCGTATAACTTCATTTACAGCGTTCTCTTCCTCAATATTAATATAGTTATTATAGCATGGCTAAGGTTAGGAAAGGAAATACAAGAAGCCTTGAGTCGTGCATGAAGCATACTCAAGGCAAACTATTATCCAAATTTAAGTTCTTTAACCTACCAAACTTTGTCCGACTTTATAAACATCCCCGGCCCCTAGGGTTAGGACCAGGTCCTCGGGAGCCAGAGTCTGAGCCAGGTAGTCCCTGGCCTCTTCGAGGGAGTTTATATAGCGGGCATTGATACCTTGTTGGTTGATAAGATCCGCTAAAGAGGATGCAGAAATAGTATTGAGGTTCTTCTCCCGGGCCGAGGCAAAAATTTCCGTAATTACTACCTCATCGGCAGCTTGGAAAGATTGGGAGAATTCTTGCAAGAGCTTTTCCGTGCGGCTAAAAGTGTGAGGTTGAAAAACAGCCCGAATCCGCCGATCAGGGAAGGAAAGTCGTGCCCCCTCCAAGGTTGAACGTATTTCCGTAGGGTGATGGGCATAGTCGTCAACGATCAGGGCCCCGGCATTAACCCCGACATGTTCGAAACGGCGTTTGGTACCGGTGAAGCGGCCTAAGGATTCCAGAATTTTATCGGCGGGAATTCCGATTTCCAAGCAAAAAGCAATGGAGGCCAAAGCATTAAGAATATTATGTTTGCCACTGACATGGAGGTGCAGGTCACCAAGATAAGTGCCATGGGCGAAAATTTTCATGGAGCTGCCTTCATCATGGAACTGAACCTCAGTGGCTTTAATATCCGCTTCTTCACTGAAGCCAAAGGTAACAATCGGTGCCTGAGCTTGAATTGACTTCCGGTGGGGATCTTCATGCCAGATGAAGATCTTGCCCTGGGGAGGAACTTTTTGGGTGAATTCCGCAAAAGCCGCGACAACATCTTCCAGATCCTTGAAATAATCCGGGTGATCAAATTCGATATTGGTAATAATTAAGTACTCAGGTGAATAATTGAGGAAGTGGCGACGGTATTCACAGGATTCAGCCAGGAAGAAGTCTCCTTTTCCGGAATAAGCATTGCCACCGATGCTGGGAACATCGCTCCCCACAACAATGGTGGGGTCAATTCCACATTGGATAAGCACTAGGCCGATCATGGCAGTTGTAGTAGTTTTACCGTGGGTTCCGGATACGGCAATCCCTCGCTTTTTAGACATAAGTCTGCCCAGGAATTGAGGGTAAGAATAGACTGGAATATTAAGCTCCCGTGCTCGGGCAATCTCTTCATGGTTTTCATTGTAGGCAGCCGAAGCCACAACAAAATCTGCCTTTTCCACATTGGCTGCAGCAAAGTCCAGGACAGGGATATGGGCACGCTCCAGAACGGCATCCGTAAAGAATCGCTCGGAAACGTCGGAGCCGGTGATTATAGCTCCCTCGATCTGGGCACTAACCTGGGCCAAGGCACTTACTCCGGTACCCTTTATTCCAACAAAATGAATATGTAATGGCAAGATGCATCTTCCCTTTCAGTTTCGAACTCTACACTCCATTATACCCAATAGTGGAGCAAAATGTATCATTTTATCCACGGAAATTTTTAGGTGGGAAGTCCTGATGCAATTCACGGATAGTATCGGACCATTCGCCAGAAATTTCAGACAATTGGGGTAAAAATATAGAGGGAAACGAAATATCATATTATAATAGTAAAAAAGATATTAGAATATCAGTCCATCTTCTTTAGGAGGGGTTAGAGATGGGTGGAGCAGAATTCGCCTTAGCGAAAGAAAGAGATATGTGGGATGGTATTTTGCTAGATGGATTCATGTCCGGGCGGAATACAATAAGCTATTATCAGGTTGAGAGCGTTTTGTTGGAGTATCCCCATGTCCTGGAAGCAGGGGTTGTGGCGAGGGTTGATGATTCTACACAATCTCAGATTCTAAGTGTTTACTTGGCCCTTGAAGATTGTCCGGTAAGTGAAGGGGAGTATGAACGGTTCACCGAAGAAGTGATCAATTTTGTTCGTCAGAAATTTTCCCTTCGTTGTTCCATTGATGTAAAGGTCAAAGAAAAATTGCCCATGACCCGCTCTGGGAAGATTTTGAGAACGGTTTTACAGAACTGGAATTAATTTTACAGGAATTACTATTTCTACTTTATAGAAGTGGTCGTCCTGAGCAAAGGGAAGGTCTTCAAATAAGATCTTCACGGTGTTCAGAATGGCCATTTTTTGTTTAGGGGACGGAATGGCACCGGGGCTATTCCCTACTGCTTAGGGGGCTTTTGCTCATAGCCGCCGACCATAGCTTGGAGCCTGCTTAAATCCTCGGTGATACCTAGATAGACGTGAAGAAGAATGGTTGAGGTGAGGTAGATTGCTCCGGTATATTTAATCATCCGCAGCACTTGGATACCACCTAGAAGTTTAACTACCCAATCCAGGTGTTCTCCCGCCCAGTAGGAAGCTAAGGAGATAAAGACCAAAAAAGGGAAAAGCAAAAACCAGGAGCCGAAGATGATTTTCTGGCCGATATTATAATGACCGTGGTGAGGGAGTTCAGGGCGGAAAAACAAATAATAGGCAAAGAGGCCCCGAAAACTTTTTATTTCCTGGGCAGAGGGGAGCAAGGAAGTATCTTTGCGTATAAACATATCCACCAGGCGAAAAACAAATAAAGCTGATGCCAGCCAACCGGAGCTCACATGCACCTCAAAAACTTTACCATAGGGAAGAGCAAGAAAAGGTAAAGGTTGATGGAGGATATAGCCTGTAAGAATAATTGCGGTAAGAGAAATAGCAAAACCCCAATGGAAAAAACGAACAGGTGCGGGAAAGGTTTCTGTCAGTTTCTCGATTAAATTTTCTCGCCGCAGCTCCTTTATGACGGCCTTGCGTAGTTTGTGCCGGGGTTGGGTAGCTTTGCAAATTTTATTCTTTATGATCCTCACCCCCTAGTACCGATTCCCCGAATTCTTCTCACAAGATTTTTTAGATTATCAGATTTTCATGCTATATGGGCGGCATTATTGATGGACTTTTTTAAAAATCGTTATACTTTGATGTCCAGAGTACGAAGTCGTTCTCCATCAAGCAAATGGACACTGCAGGAAAAACAGGGATCAAAGGAACGGATCACTCTTCCTGCTTCTTTTAATTCCGGCTGTTTTATGGTCAGGCCGCAAATAGACAACTCACCTACACTTTTGGTTCCGGCAGCATCCCTGGAGCTAAAATTCCAGGCAGAGGGTGTGACGATTTGATAATGTTTAACCCGGCCTTTTTCGATTTTGACCCAGTGCCCCAAGGCACCTCTCATGGCTTCGACATAGCCAATTCCCATCCCGGATTCCTGCTCGACTTTCCTATTCAAGGTCTCAGCTCCAGGGGTCAAACGATCCAGCCAGATCATACAGGCCTCGGCGATTTTCTTGCTCTCCATGACTCGAGACCAATGACGACCAAGAGCTCCATAGCCAATGATTTTTTCTTTAGCAATTACGGCCCGGGCTAAGGGGCCTACTTCCAAGGCGTACCCCTGGTAGCGGGGTGCTTTTATCCAAGTATAGCCATTCGGCTGGTTCCGGTCCGGTTCAGTTTTTCCTTCCCAGGGATGCAGGGGATTCCCTTGCTTATACCAGGCAGTGGTTACCTCTTCCGTAATCAAGCGGTCCTCAAAGGGCTGGTGGCTTCCCTGGAGCACGAGCCCATGAGGGAACAGGGTGCTTCCATCCGGTTGGGTAAAACCACCTACCGAAAGAAAGTTGCCATTGCCTTTGCCTAAATGAACATATTCCGGATAACGTTCCGCCAAAAACTCTACATCCGGGATCATAACATTATTAATAAATTCGATAATAGTTACAAGATAACCCCGAAAGCGATTTACTTTATCTCCATCCACATGCATAGTGCATCCCCCGGGAACAATGCCATGACCATGAGGAGCTTTCCCGCCAAAAACTCCAAAAGCGGCATGTGCATTCCGGGAAATCTCCACGGCTAGAAAGTAATGCTCAGTCATTCGCTTATCCTCTTCCGGACTAAGGCGAAGATCTCCCTCCAAATGCGGTATAAAGGGAGGAATATCCGGTCCCTTAAAATAATCAGGCATACTCATAAGGTAGAAATGACGAAGATGGTTTTGCAGGGTATCGCTTCCCTGGATGAGATTGCGTAGGATCATACCATTCGGAGGAACGGTCATCCCCATAGCTTGCTCAACTGCTTGGGCGGCGGCAACTGCATGGACGGATGAGCAAATTCCGCAAATACGCTGAGTATAATAAGGCATGTCAAAGGCCGCACGGCCTTCAAGAATTATTTCGAAGCCACGAAAGAGGGTATCGGAAATATAGGCATCTTGGATTATCCCATTTTCAAGATGGGCTTCTACCAACATGGGGTTATGAATACGGGTAAAAGGGAAAACAACCTTCTTTTCCAGCAAGCTCACTCCTTGAAACCACTGATAGATTGTAGCTTATCCACTCCGTGGATAAGTCAACTAGGGTTTTGTTCATTCTTCATAAAAGCCAAGTTTCCTATATCATACATCCGGACCTTCGGGCGTGATCTCCTGAAACCATTCACTGGATGGTTTCTTTATCGGAGAATCACGTGCTCAGGCACTCCAAGGCTGGCGAACTTGTTTCCGCAGCAGAATCCTTGGCGAATCTGCTTCATTTGGAGATACGCCTCGGCGAAAATGTCCACTGGACACTTTCGACGCCAAACCTCATGGTAATACCTGATGTGGCCGCTCCTGCACGTCCATGTGCTCGCGGCATCAGGCCGTCCATGGCCAAGCAACCTCGTGGCTGCGCTATTGCTGTGGAAACATTGTCCGCTTGTCAGCCCTTCCGCGCTAAAGAAAACTTGGCTTATGGCGAGTGAAGCGAGGCAGAAGCCTTAGTTGCCTTATGCAGAGTGAAATCGCTCTCTGCTGTATAATAGGCTACGCTTACGAGTCTCAATTTTTTCAGGGCAGACATATATATCGTTTTTTCCTAGGATCTATCCTTTGGCCAATATTTATGATTTGTTTTATTCTTTTTGAGTTTAAGCCTCTTTTTACCTTTTATGGTTGATTTAATTAGGTTACGCTGGAGGCGGCCTTTGGCAAAGGAAGTTAGAAAATAGGTACCGATCCCGAGGGTGGCTACCCCCAGTACCCCGCGCCCGATTCGGTCGGTAGTTTCCCTGCTTCCACCGGGGAAGGGAATGTCGGGAAAATGGGTGGTAAAAGGCTCCATTAGATCCGGATACCCCGGCTCTGTGCAGCCAATACAGGGTGAATTACAGCCGACAGGCCAGTTATAGCGGTCGTTCCAGCGCCGAATCGGACAGTCGGCGTAAGTGACCGGCCCTTTGCAGCCTACTCGGTAAAGGCATTCTTTTTGCCCGATTTCTGTGGCGAATATCCCTTGGTCGTAATAGCGGCGGCGAGGGCAGTTATTATGTATGGTTTCTCCATAAAACATTTTCGGGCGACCGAATTTCTCCAGTTCGGGTTCCCCATAAAGAGCCAGATGAAGGAGTGTACCGACAATCCAATCGGGATGAGCGGGACAGCCGGAAACATTGATCACTTTCCGTTCAGGGAGGATATTTTGCACACCGGTACATTGGGTAGGGTTAGGGAACCCGGCAACCGGTCCTCCGTAGGTTGCACAATGACCGATCGCTACTATATATTTAGCTTTTGAGCCTAGTCTACGCACTAGATCAAGTCCTGTAATCAGTTGATCGTTTTCGATTCCAACATGATTAAAATGTCCTCCATCCCGTCGGATCATCGCCCCTTGGACAATAAGGATAAATTCATGGGCTAATTTTTCCTCTGTCTCTAATAAGACCTTATAGGCAGTTTCTCCTTGAGACTGCATCATGGTCCAATCATAACGCCATTCGGTAATATTATTAAAAATATCGGACAGGGTTGGGGTCCAGATATTATCTAAGGAGATGCTGTCTCCGGTGCAAGTCCCGGTTTCTATCATAATGATGGGAAGCTTTTTGATTACTCCTTGGGCTAAAGCTTTTTCTATTTCGGGGGTTACTAAGCTGATGAAGTTGCCGAGGATTGCACCTTTTACAACCAGTTTAAGGAATTCACGACGGTTTAGCACGGCAATAGCCTCCTTGACAGCATATTTTTCCCCCAATAGCCAAAGAATATTCTTCTTAAACCGTCATTCTAAGCATGGCTAAGAACCTTAATAAGAACCTTAATATAAAAAACGAGAAGTGGAGTTATGCAAAATACATAACTCCACTTCTCGTTGGGTAACGAAGTAGACTGGGTATAATTCCTGCGTCCAGGAATTATTACGCAATGTCAGGCTAACACGGCATTTCTCCTGACTATGACAAAATACCATGTAATTCGGCGAAGATCAAGCAACAATATTATCTTTCGTAGGAAGATACTGCCTGATATGCCAAGAAAGCCTGTATTTGATCTATTTTTTTCCTTTTTTCGCCTTTTGCTTAGGGTGCCTACCCTTTTCAGCAGCAAGTTTTTCCTTTTCAGCTTGCTCTTTTTTGTCTTTATTTTTTTTATTAATCCGATTAGCTGCGAATGCAAAAATCAAGGAAATTATCGCACTTGCCAAATAGGTAAGTTGAATGCTGTCGGCAAAAAAATCGTTTAGTTGAGGGAGAATAATATTACTGAATAGAAATATAATGGCAAAAAGTCCAAAAATAAACATGTCTTCTCTCTTTTGGGATTGCAAATAGCTCACCTCCCCCGTTCTTCATAATTCGCCATTACCTAATGATCATCCTTCTTTTATTTCGAGGACCTAATGCAAACTCAGTACATATAATGCAAAGTGAAAATCAAGAAAAATACTGAAGGGTTATCTAGGGGGTTGAAGGATGAACTTTCGCTTTTTCCCATTTACGCAACATATGAACTATCGGGGCCTTTTTCTAGGTTTAGATACTCAGGTTCCAGTGGTAACGGGAGGTTTGACACAGGGAATCAACTTTGATAATGCTGCAACGACTCCGCCGCTGATCTCAGTCGTGGACGAAATTACCGGTTTTGCTCCCCAATACGGCTCTGTTCACCGGGGGGCGGGGTATAAGTCGGTGATTTCTTCTCAGGTCTATGAGCAAGCGCGGTCGGAGGTCTTAAAATTCGTTGGGGGGGATGCCCATACCGATGTAGTAATCTTTGTTAAAAACACCACAGAAGCGCTTAATAAACTGGCTAATCGCTTGGGGAATAAAAATAAAAAGGAAGTCATTTTGACTACTTGGATGGAACATCATTCCAACCTTTTGCCCTGGCGGGACAAATTCTATGTAGATTATATAGAGATCGACGAGCAGGGCCGCCTGCGTATGGATGATTTACTAACTAAGCTGGAGAAGCATCAGGGAGCTGTTAAGCTGGTTACGGTAACCGGGGCTTCCAATGTAACCGGCCATCGTAACTCTATCCATAAGATTGCGGAATTGGCCCATCGCTATGGTGCAAAAATCTGTGTTGACGGAGCACAATTAGTTCCTCATGCTCCTATAGATATGCGTCCTGCCCACTCTCCTGAGCATATTGACTTTCTGGCCTTCTCGGCTCACAAGATGTACGCGCCTTTTGGAACCGGTGTATTGATCGGTCCCCGGTCTTTTTTTGAGCAAGGGGCTCCTGATTACAGTGGCGGGGGTACTGTCCGGATGGTGACTCCGGATCGGGTATTCAGGGACGATCCACCGCATAAAGAGGAGGCCGGCACGCCTAATCTCATGGGAGTAATTGCTCTTGTGGCCGCTATGCGGACCTTATCTGCCATGGGGATGAAAAAGGTAATGCAACATGAAGAGGGATTATTAAGTTACGCCTATGAACGGCTGCGCTGGATTGATGGCTTAACTTTTTACGGGGGAATCCCCCTTAATCAGCAGCAGATCTCTCAGCGCATCGGCGTCATATCCTTTAATGTGGAGGGCATGTTCCATGAGGAGGTGGCGGAGATGCTCGCCCGTCAGGGAGGAATCTCCGTAAGAAATGGCTGCTTTTGTGCCCAACCCTATGTCCAGAGGCTTCTGCACATTTCCAAGCAGGAAATGGAACAGCATATGGCTAATCCTTCCTTGCCTCACCCGGGAATGGTTAGGGTAAGCTTTGGGCTTTATAATACCAAGGAAGAAATTGATATCTTTGTTGCTTTACTAGGGAGGATTGCCAATAGCCGCCCGCGTTCCTTTCGGTCGGTAAAAACAGGAAATTAGGGTAAAGATATTGTTCAAGATAACAGAGTAAGAAGAAGGATCCCCGGGGAAAGGGATCCAAGCCTAATCAAAAACTTCCTTTGATCTTAGACTGCACGGGTATTAAAAAACCTAGGACATTCTTCATTGCCGGTTAGAGCCCCATAGGCATGTGAATGGCCTTGGTCGTAGGTTGTACAGCCTTGTAAACAATGAATATGCCCACCGTTAGGACAGGGAATACTAGGACCTGTACATCCCCGATAATAGTGAACATGACCGTGGTCACAGGTCGTAACACCTGCATAATAGTGAACGTGAGAATTGCCATAAGGTACATTCGGGCCTGTCACTCCGCCCATGCAGTGAATATGACAGTTTACCAAAGAAGTGCGGGTACCATAGGAGTGCACATGATAAGAATTCATAAGTTCACCTCCCTTTGAAGCAAAAACTAGGCAAGCAGCTTAATTGTTCGCTACTAATACAGGATATGTGCTCCAACGGGGGTGTGGAACAATATGGTAATATGGATTTGTCTAATTGCCGCTAAAGCCATACAAGATTTCACAAATACTTCACACTCTAGCTACACATTGCTCACTTTTATTGGCTATTATATAAGCATACCTTTTCCTTTTAGCCTCCTTTGAAGATATATTTTTTCTTCCCCTGTCAGAAATGGCAGGGTCTTATTTTTTTTGCGGAGATAATCAAAACCATTGTGAAAAAGAAAAGAATCCCCACGTCTGGGGATTCTTTTTGCGCAAGTCCAGATGATAAAGCGACCGCATTTTTTATGAACTAGTTGCTTTATTTCCTGACTCTTACAAAAAAGTAACACGGGACAGGCGTAAAGTCAATGTTTTCAACAAATATAGACACTGAATTAGACGATTTATCTCAATTATTCCCATAAACGGTGCCTAAATTGCCCCCAAACACCGATACCAAGTATTCGGAAAACCCCTTAATTGTTGACTTTCCACTGAAAATCGGGTAGAATTACATTCGTTAAAAAAGTGCCGATGTGGCTCAGAGGTAGAGCAGCTCACTCGTAATGAGCAGGTCGTCGGTTCGATTCCGACCATCGGCTCCAGTAGAACCTAGACACCGCAAGAGATTGTGGTGTTTTTGTTTTATACAGGGGATGCATAACTAGTAGAGATGGAAATAAGAGAACCCTGGCTCAGAATAATCGGAATTGTTTTGAAATTAGAGGCTTTTGTAGTAATCTGTCGAATATTAAAATAAATGCTTTATAATTTCTAGAAGTTTACATAAAAAGTTTTTATAGGAGGGGGATTCAATGACTTCTGAATTAGACGCTCAAAAGCTCAATAAAGAACTGAATGCCATCATCGATTCAGTGGACGATGGCATAGTTGTGGCAGATGCGGACTGTTACATTGTTCGGGCTAACAGTGCTTATCAGCGAATGACAGGGATCACCGCCAAAGAATTTGTGGGCAAGCACGTCAGGGTTCTGCTTAAGGAAGGGTATATGAACATCTCTGTTACAGAAATAGTTTTAGAAAGAAAAACCAGGGTCAATGTTATCGATATACGTAATGGTAAAGAATTTCTTTTTACGGGCAATCCAATTTTCGATGAATCCGGGGAGATTACTCATGTGGTTACTGCAGTCCGGGATGTTTCAGAACTTGAAAAACTGAAGAGTCAATTAGCAAAATTCCAAGAGGAGAAAAATACGTATTTGCAGGAATTAGAGCATTTTCGCTCCCAGCAACCTTTTAAAAAAATTATTACCAGAAACCCCTTGATGCAAGAGAAAATTGATATGGCCCACTATGTGGCTAAAGTTGACTCCACGGTTTTAATTTTAGGGGAATCGGGTGTTGGGAAAGAGCTTTTTGCTCAGCTTATTCATCGAGCCAGTAAGCGCTCCAAGGGGCCTTTTATAAAAATTAACTGTGGGGCCGTCCCTCCCAATCTTATCGAGTCGGAATTTTTCGGGTATGAATCCGGTGCTTTTACCGGGGCATTAAAAGAGGGGAAACCAGGTCTGTTTGAATTGGCCAATGGCGGAACCTTATTTTTAGACGAAGTCGGGGAACTCCCTCTTGACTTACAGGTTAAAATACTGAGAGCTATTCAAGATAAAGAAATTTTCCGGGTAGGGGGTAAAAAGGCGATTAAGCTGGATGCCCGTATCGTATCGGCGACAAACCGCGATCTCGAGGCGATGGTTAAAGAAAAGCTTTTTCGTGAGGATCTTTATTATCGGTTAAAGGTGGTGCCGATCTTTATTCCCCCCCTGAGACAACGTAAAGATGATATTTTACCTTTGGTGACGGAATTTCTTAACCAATTTAATAAAAATTATGGTCTGCAAAAATGGATTCACCCGGATGTTATTGGTCTATTACTGGAATATGATTGGCCCGGAAATATCCGTGAACTCGAGAATACGATCGAGAGGCTTATAGTAACAAGTCGTACGGACTGTATTGGCGAGGAAAATATCGACCAACTTTCTTTAGCAAACTTAAGCCAAAACGGCAAAAAGCCCGTTTTACTGAACGAATATCTGGAATATGAAGAAAAAAAGATGATTACGGAAGCTTACCAAATGACAAATAGTACCCGCCGGGCTGCTAAGCTCCTTGGAATCAGCCAGTCCGCATTGGTTAAGAAGATGAAAAAGTATTCTATTAAAGCAAACTGAGCTAAGTCCTAAAAAGTGATTATTTGTGGAATCTTAGCGATTATCAAACGAATCATCTCTTGATTATGCTCTTTACGAGTGATGTGGGCATGTCGGAGATGATTTGTGCTCTAAATCAGTGATTCTAAGTGGAATCAAAGGGTATTGCTAAACCCCCAATAATCTGACAATTCCGAATTGGCATAAGAATTGCATTAGTTTGAAGAGGACTAACGGTATCCTTGCTAACCGTATTCTTTAAAAGAGAGGAGGGCTATTTTGCAAACAAACCCCAACGGGTTAGTAATTGCTTGTAAGGTACTAAAAGACCAACTGGAAACACTCGGGAATCTTCCTTATGAAGCGGTTTATCTTGAGCAGGGTTTGCATAGAACTCCTAAGTTACTTACTGAAGAAATTCAAGGAGTTATTGACAAAAGTCCCAACTACGATCTGATCATTTTGGGCTATGGTCTATGCAGCAGGGCAGTGATTGGGCTTCGGGCGCAACCGCATCAAACAATGATTATTCCCCGAATTGACGACTGCATAGGCTTAAGCCTAGGTGAGCGGGCAAAGTATTTTGAACAGTTTAAACTTTATCCCGGCACTTATTACTTTACCAAGGGCTGGACAGAGGTGGGTGAAGATCCCTTAAAAGAGTATAAAAGAACAGTGGAAAAGTACGATGAGGAGACTGCAGAATGGACCATCAGGTCTCTCTTAGCAAACTATGTTCGTACAGTTTATATTAAAACCTCAGAATCGGATGATAAGGCCGCTGTGGATTACATCAAGGAATTTGCCCAATTCTTTAACCTACGGTACGAGGAGATGATGGGTTCCTTAGATTATCTGCAGAAGCTTATTTTTGGGCCCTGGGATAAAGATTTTATCGTCGTCACAGGTGAGGCACTAACCGATGAGCTGTTCGCGGATTAGAGAAGATCAACGTTAACCCCTGAAACCGCCAGATTGGAAAAACAAGGTCAATATCCAATCAAATAATTTTTTAAATAACAGAGGAGGATTAGAATGAAAAAGGTTTTTACAAAGGTATTGGGTATCGCAGTTATCGCGGGCCTCGTGCTAACCGGATGTGCCAAAGTCCAAACTACATCCGGAGGTGGAGCCGCTTCCGGCGGAATGCAGGATACCCCGCAGTTCAACTGGAAGATGCAAGTTATCCACACCACCGGTCAAAGTGACTTTGAACAAACCAAACAGACCGCTGATGAAATCTATAAGGCGTCCAATGGCCGCTTGAAGATCGAAGTGGTTCCCAATGGGACTTTTGCCAGCAGTATGGAAGCCTTCCAAGCCTGCGGCGATGGAGTATTCCAGATGCATGCCAGCTGGCCGATTTACGCCAAAGGAATTGAATATGCACTGCTTCCTCTAAGCACGGGAAGTATGTCTATGGACTCCATGGATAAATGGACCTGGTTGTATGAGCATGGCGGTTGGGATTTAACTCAAAAAGCTTTTGATAAGCTGAACCTGCAATTCGTCGCGGCGGAAATTTGGGGCAGCGAAGTTATGATGTCGAAAAAACCCTTCAAGAGCCTCTCCGATATGGCAGGGACGAAGATGAGAACCTCTGATCCCCGCATGATCGCCCAATATGGTGTAGCCGGTATTTCCATGCCCCTGGAAGAAGTCTTTACTGCCATGTCTCAAGGTGCCGTGGAGTCGGCGGAATTTGGTCACCTTAAATACGATGAAAGCCTGGGCCTTGTGGATATTTCCGACTATGGTATTTATCCTGACTTCTGGAATGTTCACTTCGTAACCACCGTTGTTGTTAACAAAGATGCCTGGAACTCTTTGCCGCCCGATCTGCAACTGATTGTAGAAATGGCCTTCAAATCTCGTGAGTTACAACACTGGACCAAGAGCCAGTATGAAAGTGCTCAAACGATGAATAAGCTTGAAGAATCCGGTAAAATGGAGTTCATCCGGATGCAGAAAGAAGACTTCATCAAAGCCAGACAAGAAATGGTTAGGATCGAACAAGAAGATGCTAAGAAATACGGCGGACTAACTGCTGAGGTATATGATTCTATCAATAACTTCCAAGAATTGTGGTTCCCTTATAAGAATATGTCGGCTTGGTGGGGAGCGGGCTTAACTCCGGAGGAGCAGCTTGGTTATCCGCTGAAAAAATAGTTAATTCAAAGACTGGCCAATTGTATACAGAGGCTACCGGTGGGTAGCCTTTGTATACACCGTATGAGGAGGGGAAAGTTATGGTACAAAAACTAGCTAAAGTCTTGAAGGGCATAGATAAGATCAGTGAATTAACGGCTAAATCCTTTAGCTATATTGTTTTGCTGATTGTTGCTCTTCAGGCTTTCGAAGTTGTTCGCAGATATATATTAAAATCCCCCACCGACTGGAGTTGGGAATTAGCGACCTTACTTACCGGTATAAGCTGGATGGTTGGGGTAGCTTGGGTTTTAAAGGAAGGGAAACATGTACGCACCGATATCATCTATGGTAGGTTGTCAAAAAAGTGGCAAGCTATTATAGACATAGTTTTCTTTGGTTTTATTTTCACTCCATTTGTAGGAGTGCTTTTATGGAAAACTACCCAGAACGCAATTTTTGCCTGGTCGATTAATGAAAGAACTTTCTCCATGTGGGGCCCCCCGATTGCCCCGTCAAAGACAATATTTGCCCTGAGTTTTCTTCTGCTGGCTCTCCAGGGTATTGCCAAACTGCTTAGGGATATCATCTATGTGGTGAAAGGAGAAGAGGTATGACACCGGAAACTGCATTAATTATCGTTGCTATTGGGTTCTTAACCGTATTGTTGCTGGGTTATCCCCTGACCTTTACCCTTGGGGGTCTCGCCGTTATCTTTGGCTTCACCATGTGGGATAATCCCGGGGTTTTGAACTTATTTAATCGTACCATCTTAAATGTTGGTTCAAATGTTAGCTATGTAAGCTGTATTCTCTTTATCTTCATGGGCTGTATCCTCGAACGGTCCGGTGCCGCGGATGATATGTTTGAATCCATGTATATTATCTTTGGCCGGATTCGTGGGGGTTTGGCGATCGGAACAGTGGTTATTTGTACCCTGTTAGCGGCTGCTACCGGGATTATCGGTGCCTCCATCACCATGATGACCATGCTGGCTTTACCGACCATGATGCGCTATAAGTACAACCGCAAGCTCTCCTTTGGAACGATTATGGCGGCGGGCTGTTTGGGAACGATCATTCCTCCCAGTATTATCCTTGTTATCTATGGGGCCCAAGCTCAGATCTCCATCGGCAAACTCTTTGCCGGGGGCATCGGAGCAGGACTTCTCTTGTCCGGATTGTACTTGGCCTATATCGTTATCCGCACCATAATTGATCCCAAGATGGGGCCGCCGATTTCTAAAGAGGAGGCAGATAAATATTCCACCGGCGATAAGCTCCTCTTAATCCTTAAAACTATTGTGCCTACCCTGGGTTTGATCGTCTTGGTGCTTGGCTCAATCTTAAAAGGAGTAGCTACTCCCACAGAGGCGGCAGCTTTGGGTTGTGTGGGTTCAATGCTCATTGCACTGGCATACAAGCGTTTAAACTGGAAGATGATCCAGGAAGCATGTTTTGAGACAATGAAGACCAATGCCATGATCATGTGGATTATCCTTGCCGCTTCTATGTTTACATCCGTGTTCCTTGGTTTAGGCGGAGCACAAGTAATTACTAACTTTGTCACCAGCTTAGACGTAAGCAGATGGGTAATTTTCGCCGTGATTTCGGTAATTCTCCTTATTATGGGTATGTTTATTGATTCCTACGGCGTGTTGCTGATCGGTATTCCGGTCTTTACCCCCATTGTTTACGCCCTTGGCTTTGATCCTATCTGGTTTGCCATTATGTTTGCGGTATTTATTCAAGCTTCCTACTTGTCACCGCCCTTTGCCTACGCGGCTTTTTACCTTAAGGGGGTTGCCAAAGAGGATATCAATATCTCAGAAGTTTATAGCGCTACCTTCCCCTTCCTAGGGCTGCAAATCTTGGCAATTATTACCCTCTGCATCTTCCCTCAGATAATCACCTATTTACCAAGTATAATGTATTAATTGGGATCACACTAATAAAAAAGGGGGCATCCCTATTATTACGGGGATGCTCCTTGTAACATCTGTGGAGCAAAGGTCGGTACAGAAAGAAATTGGGATTGGAGAAGGGAAAGGAGATTAAGGGCTTTGATTATTGTAGGAGAACTACTCAACTCTACGCGGAAGGCTATTGCTCTTGCTATCGAACAAAAAGATCAAGACTATCTACAAGACATCGCCAGGCGTCAAGCTGAGGCGGGGGCTAACTACATTGACGTAATTACGGCCCACGGCGGAGACGAAGTCGCTGATATGATTTGGCTTGTGGATCTGATTCAAGAGGTAGTAGACATCCCTCTTTGTATTGACAGTCCTAATCCCCTGGCGCTTGAAGCAGGATTATCACGCTGCCGTAAACAGGGGATGGTTAATTCAATTTCCGCAGTGAAAAAGAAATGGGAAGCAGTCCTTCCTCTAATTATTAAGTACAAACCAAAAGTAGTGGCTCTATGCATGGATAATTCGGGAATGCCCAATACCGTTGAAAAGAGGCTTGCCGTAGCGGATAAACTGGTTAGCGGCCTGCGTGAGGCCGGGGTTACCGATAATGATATCTATCTGGACCCTGTAGTCAAACCTCTCGGCGTAAATAATCAATTCGGGTTGGAGGTTTTGGAAAGCACAGAGCAATTGCGTTCAAAATATCCGGATATCCACATCATCTCCGGTTTGTCCAACATATCTCATGGTCTTCCCGAACGGAAGCTGATAAATCGTGTCTTTGCCGTTATGGGCGCAACCAAGGGCATGGACGCTTTTATTCTTGATCCATTGGATCAAACGATGATGTCCTTATTGGCCGCAACAAAGGCTTTAGCCGGTGAAGATGATTTTTGCATGGACTATATTTCGGGAGTTCGGGCCGGTCGTATTAAAGCTAAGATTTCAGATATTCAAGAATGTTCCCCGTGAAGCCGTCTCCGGATATGATGGCTATTCCCGATTCGGCCCTGCAAGAAGTTATTATGGGTATGGGGAAATTATCTAAAATTTAATCCGGGACGTAAAGGACCGCTGCAAGCGAGCAGAATTGCTCATTTAAAGCAGCGGTCCTTTTTGGTTAAATGTCGCTTAACCAGGGCTTTCTTCAGAAAACCTTGTGGCAACACCACAATCTTATCCATATATTGGTTAAAAAAGGGTGTTTTTGAGGTGGATGCATTCAAGTTTTCTCTGAGGTTAATTCAAGCTTATTGGGTTATATGGCTGGTAGGATCATTTATAGTTTCAATGGTCTTAGGTGGGGTCATCTTTAGGAATTATACCTGCGAAATCTGAATGTGCATGGAAGTGAAATTATGACCAATTTGCAGCTTAATAATATGAGCAAATCTTCTAATAAGTTCTGGGGGGTTTGGTTACCGGTCCCGACCGTTCTAGGCATTATTGTTGCAATAGTCTGGACTTATTTTATTCTTGCCACGGTGGGATATACAGAAAATCCGATAGAAAAAGCGGCTCAAGACATCATTGATGGATTTTAATTTCTGTGGGAGTTGAGGTTTTGAAGGTAGCAGCATTAACATTTAATCGAGAAAATCTTAAGGCAACCTTAAATACTTTTCGAACTCCTTTTGATGCCTTTATTAAACAACCAAGCTGGGTGTTAGAAAAGTACTACCCCCTTATCTATAAGGAAATGCGGAAATGGATAAAAGGCAAACTCGAGCCATCGAAACTTTGCCCGCCGGCTATTGTTTTTTGGTTGATGGTCCCTCCTTATTCCGCAATAGGGATTTCTGTTTTAAGCTTCCGGGAAATTGCAGTTTATTTAAGACAGCAGATGGAACCAAATGAAACTGTATATTTAATGTTTAAAGTTTTTGAAATCAATCTTCCTTACGCCTTAACATTGCTGATCACCTTCTCTTGTTTTGGACTGGTTATTACTGACGCCGCTTATCGTGTTATGCAAGCGATTAAGTCGGAGTACGAGGCTGGAACTAATCAACTTCAAGAGAAATATGACGGGGAAAAGCATACGGAGCTATTAAAAAATTTAGATCCCTATAGATTAACACCGCGGATGTCAATTTACTTTCCCGTTCATGATAATCATCTTTCAATAGGCTTTTTAACAATTGATTTCCGGCATGTGGAGCTAAGTGTAAAACAATCCCTGGAGCCTAATGATACAATATTTGCCCTTATCAGGTTTATTGACTTGTATTCACCCGCTCCGTTGCAGATACTTGCCTTAACTTCTGCGGTAGGTCTCTATTTTTTGGGGCAAATTTATCGTTTTGAAGTTGATACGCGAGAATCAATTTTGAAGGAACTCAAGGGTGACCTGAGGCATTAAACGATAGAAAGGAGATGCCGTATGTCTACACTTTGGTATTTATGGGCCCATGGCACCCTTTTAGGCGCCCAGCCTTTTGCGTATTTTTCCCCGATGCTTTCAATTGCCGCCTTCATTTTTATCGTATTCATCATTACTGCTTTAAAGCAAGTAGTTGAAAATAAAAATCAACATATCCTGTGGTAGTTCCCACTGTGGCAGCTCAACGCATTTTTTCTAACCGTTCACACCCTGTTTTTGACCGGTGACCGCTTATATTTTGCCGTTTGCGAGAATTTTCTTATTATTTGCACATAAACGTATTAAGATATCATTAAGAATACCGTAACAATCTATATTAGGTGGAGTGATAGCGATGAAAGTTTATGTTGTTAAAGCTATTGATACCAACTTTGTCAGCTCTATAGACAAAATCTTTGTCAATAAGCAAGAGGCTGAAAGGTATGCGGCTCTCCAATCGAAGAAATATGATTTTGTAAACTTTACTGTTTCCGAATACCAAGTATTCAGTGACGAACAATGCGGCTTTGCAGTTTAAAAGATAAGGGTCTGTTGTCTACGAACATAAAGTTCGCCTGCAGCAGACCCTTTTCATTGAGCTTTAGCCAAGCAATAATTTGTCGAGGAGGTTTAACAAAGAGCCCAGCAGAATTCTCAGAAGTAAGAGGGCAATTATTCCTACGGCAATAACTGTCGACAAAGGAATGGCTTCAATATTAACATCAAACATACTATCACCACCTTCTTCAATCATGGAATAGCTATAAGAACGTTGGTTGTCTAGTATAGCCTATTCACTCTGTCCAAGAGGTGTGATGGGTTGGGTGGGAGCTAATCTATTTAACCTTATATGAACAATTGAATCTGTGATTCCATAGCTTCTTGTAAAAAGTCAGTGGCCGTAATGATCTCCACTTCAGGGAGCAATTCTTCTTTTTTAAATCCCATGACATCTACGGAGAGCTTGCAGCCGCAGAATTTTACTCCTTTTTTCCGTGCTCCGTTAAGAAAGGCAGTGAGGGATGGGGTGTCGTCATCCTCCATCATTTCCTTAAGCATGGCCTTGCCGATTCCGGCCATATTCATGCGGGAAAGGGGTAATTCTTCTATTCCTTTAGGAGTGACCAGGCCAAACATCTGCTCAAAGAGAGTTTTATCTTCTAAAGTCATCCGATCCGGATCGCGCACGAGGCAAAGTCCCCAAAAGGCAAAGAAGACGGTCACATCCATTCCCATCTCTCGTCCCGAATTAGCGAGAATGAGAGCGGCAAGGGCCTTATCGTATTCGCCGCTGAACATGAGCAAGGTCATCTTTTTTGGGGAGATTTGGTTAGCGTCCAAATCACCGGGTCTTGATTGTTGTCCGACTGTCGGAGTGCTTTTGGTTTCTAAATTTTGTGGTGTTTCCATATTCCACCTCCGAATATTCATGCTTTCCTTGCTACAAGGGTTCTGATTTGACTTGCATTCTCTATGTACGTGCAACTACAATCCTCGCTTGTATTTGTTGGTAGCCTCTCATCCTAAAATACCCTTTGGAAGATCTTGGCCGACTCTCCTTCCAGCAATTCTTCAACACTATCGATTCCCAGTTGCTTGAGCAGCTCCAAAACATGCTGATTATCTGCCGGGGTGTGGGCTCCCGCCTCGGCACCGTAATTGTTGACAAATTCAGTGCCCTCCTCTGCTTTTAGCAAGGCCTTAGGTCCCCCGACACAGCCGCCCTCACAGCCCATTCCTTCGTAGAAATTTGCCTTGATATCCTTATTCATAAGATCATTGAGCAGGGCTTTACATTCCTTAATGCCATCGGCTTGAATGGATTTGATCTTTACCGGCTTATCCGGTCTTAGGCGATCTAAAGTATCGGCGATCGACTTGGATACTCCTCCGGTGCGGGCATAAATCCGTCCACTGGTCGAGGAGTGTTCGCTGGGGATATCCTCCATTTCGGCAAGGTTAATATCCGTAGCCGCAAAAATTTGTTTCAATTCATGGAAGGTCAGCACCGCATCCACGGCATCCCGGATATCCGCTTCTTTGGCTTCGGCTTTTTTGGCGATACAGGGGCCGATAAAGACGGTCTTAGCTTCCGGATGAAGGCGCTTGATTCCCCGTCCGCAGGCCACCATCGGGGATACGGAAGGGGAGATATGGGGAATCAGGGTGTCGTAGACCCTTTTGACCATCCCCACCCAGATCGGGCAGCAACAACTGGTTAGAACAAAATCCTGATCGGTTTTAACATGCCGATCGAATTCCAGGGCTTCTTTAAGGCTTAGGACATCGGCAAAAAGTGCCACTTCGATCATGCCGTAGAAGCCCAGATGCTTAAGGGCGGCACGAAGCTGGCCCATAGTCACCTTTTCGCCGAATTGACCGATAATCGCGGGAGCCACCATGGCAAAGACCGGCACTTCCTTGGCTTGCAAAATTTCCACTAGGGGAATGAATTCTTTTTTATCCACTAAGCTATCTAAAGAACAGGGTTCGATGCATTGGCCACAATGGGTACAATTGCGATCTTGGATGACCACATTTCCTTCCATATCCCTGACTATCGCATCAAAAAGACACGAGGCCTCACAGCTATGCTCTTCTTCAGAACATTCATTATTCCAGGATTTAATTTGAAAGACGACCTTATCCGGGTCCCCTTTGCCTAAAGCATAATGCACATATTGCTTGGTGTGTTCATCTCCGGAGGATTCCAGAGTATCGATTTCCTCCTGCAGTTTTCCCTGGTAAGAAGCTTTAACCAAGCGGCCAAAGATTTCTTCATAAGTAAGATTACTCATCATTTGCCCTCCCTTTGCTAAAATTAGTATGCCCCCCAACTACCTTGTCAACTCTTAATTTTTTCTTCAGATATGGGTAGCCATAGTAAAAATTGAGGTTGTAAAAAGAAGTTGGAAATTAAGTTGGAAATTTATTTGTTATTTTAGTGTTGAAAAAGTTTTTGCCTTATGTTATTATAAATTCTGTCGCTGGACAAGCCGATGTAGCTCAATTGGTAGAGCAGCTGATTTGTAATCAGCAGGTTACAGGTTCGAGTCCTGCCATCGGCTCCATAGGAAATTAACACCGCAGAAGTTGCGGTGTTTTATTTTTATACAGGAAAGAATTTGATATTCACTATCCCTACTCTTGCTGGAGTTCCTTATTGTAAGGAATGTGGTGAAGAGATTTATATTGCTGAACTCGGTGATGAAAATATCCGAAGGGCGAACGAACGTTATCGGGAGCTTAAGGGTTTAGGCAAACAAATTAGGGCATTAGAAGGAAAATAGGGTAGGAGAAACGAAGTCATAAACATCCGACAATAGTTGAAGATAGCTAACACCAGTCTGGGAGGTTTGGATGAAGAAGGTTTATATTAAAAAATCTTTTCCCGCACTTATTTTTCTAATGTTTTTACTGTCCATTTTTTCCCTAACAGGGTGCAAGGGGTTAGGGGTCTCAACGACTGCTCCCGTAGACCAGGGAAACGGAGGTCACTCAGAGCCTGCTCCTTCAAAACCGGACCCGGGGCCCATAACCCAGCGGGACACTATTACCCTCACTGCCTTAGGGGATATTCTAATGCATAATACCCTGATCTGGTCCGGGGGACAGCCTGATGGGACATATTCCTTTAATTTCTTCGGGGAAGTCAGGAAGCTCATGGAGGAAGGGGATTATTGCACTACTAATCTGGAAACAGCCCTGGCCGGACCGGAAACGGGTTATACGGGGTATCCTCTTTTTAATAGTCCCGACGCTATCGCGAATCATTTAAAGGAATATGGAGTGGATGGAGTAGTAGCAACCAATAACCATATTCTTGACCGGGGTTACCGAGGGGCTTTAAGGACGGTTGAAGTAATCGAAAGAGCGGGGTTGGACACATTAGGGATTAAGAAAAGTGCCGAGGATACTGGTTTTCTGATCAAGGATATTCGCGGAGTTAAAGTTGGTTATCTGTCTTATACCTATGGAACCAATGGTTTGAGCCTTCCTGCCGAGCATGCCTATTTTATTAATATGTTGGAAAAGCAACAGATTCGCCAGGATATTGATCAATTAAGGCCTCAAGTGGATATTCTGATCTTAGTATTGCACTGGGGAGTGGAATACAGCACTACGCCTACTGAGGAACAGCGGACCCTGGCCCGTGAGTTTCTGGAAGCCGGTGCCGATGCCATCGTGGGAAGCCATCCTCATGTAATTCAGCCGGTTGAGTACTTTAATATTGACGGGAAAAAGAAATTTGTGGCCTACTCTATTGGCAATTTTATCGGGGATCAGCGCGGACAGGAACGCAACAGCGGGGTTATCCTTCAACTTAAGTTCGGCATTGAAAAAGTGATACGGCCAAAGGCGGCGGATTCTGTAGATTCTTCAGCTGCAGCAGGAATAGACGATACCGATACTTTGATTTCTCAGAACATAGAACTTAATGAGGTCAAATTAATCCCTACCTTCTCCCATAGCTATACCAAAGGAGGTAGGCAGCAATTCCGGGTTATTCCGGTGGAAAAAGCTATCGAGAAGATAAAAGCTAATGAAGAGGAAATCCTTACTAATGGCGATTTGCCCCTTCTGGAAAATGTCTTAAAGACAACCCGGGACCGTTTAGACCGGTTAGCCACAAACGAGCAATAATTTACTGCTTAAAGTTATTGCTGAAATATTTCGACATTTCGTCTTTTAACAGAAGGAATTTTAATAGCAATCTAGAATATAACTAATTATGACGCACGTAATATTATGGTATCATGAAGATACTTAGGGTCCTGTAGGACAATTAAGCTTATTTTATAACAAGTTCAAAACGATGGAGATGACCATGAAGGTCTTGCCCGAAGAAATGGGCGGATTTTCATGGTTTTACTTTTTGAAAGGGAGATGATTAGTATGCATATGGCTGATGCGCTAATTTCACCGGCAGTGGGGGTAACTATGTGGGCAGCGACTGCAGGTGTGGCGGCCTATTCCGTTAAAAAGATCCAGGATGATATGGATGAAAAGAAAATTCCTTTGATGGGTGTTATGGGGGCCTTTGTTTTTGCCGCCCAGATGATCAACTTCAGCATACCTGGAACCGGTTCCAGCGGGCATCTTGGTGGCGGGTTATTGCTGGCCATACTTCTGGGACCTTATGCGGGATTCCTTACTATGGCTGCGATCTTGACCATCCAGGCTTTATTCTTTGCTGATGGAGGGCTTTTAGCCTTGGGGTCGAATATATTCAATCTTGGCTTTTTTACTTGTTTTGTAGTCTATCCTTTTATTTATAAGCCCATCGTGGCCAAAGGGTACAGTTCGAAACGGATTTTAGGTGCGGCACTGTTGGCTGCAGTCATCGGCCTCCAGTTAGGGTCCTTTAGTGTTGTTCTCGAGACTCTGTTTTCCGGGAAGACGGAACTACCCTTTACCACCTTCCTCTTGCTTATGCAGCCCATTCACTTAGCCATTGGGATTGTCGAAGGTCTGGTTATTGCAGCGGTAGTTACCTTTGTCTGGAAGGAACGTCCGGAAATCCTTGGTAATGCTGCCTGGGGCGAAAAGCTGACGGGTATTTCTCTGAAACGGGTCCTAACGGTTCTTGCTGTTGTCGCTGTTCTTACCGGGGGAGTTTTATCCTGGTTTGCTTCAGCTAATCCCGATGGGCTGGAATGGTCGATGCATAAAACGGCAGGAGTGGAGGAGTTGGAGGCGCCGGAGGGAATTTATCAAACCTTGGCCAGCTTTCAGAGCAAAATTGCCTTTTTACCGGATTACGGCTTCAAAGGCGCTGAAGAAGAAAGTACATCCGCTGCTGCCGCTAGCAGCGAAGTATGGCCTGTAGTCGATGGCGGCACCACGACTGCGGGGATAGTAGGCGCAGGTCTAACCCTTGCTTTGGCCGGAATTATTGGTTTTGCCGTAACTTTGATCAAGAAGAAGAATTCCAGTATAGCTAAATGATACTAATATTCCTGTGGAGATCGGAATTGAACGAGACTTCTTTCGGTGGGGGATTCAATCCCTACTGAAGGTTAGTCGGGTCCAGTGCTAAACCTTTGGCTTTGTGAGGTATAGAATTATGGCAAATATGATGGGTACCGTTTTTGATATGCGACATTTGGACGACTTATCCGGTAAGGAGACGGTCATTCATAGAATTCATCCTTTAGCAAAGCTTATTACGACACTCATCTATATCATAGTGGTGGTGTCCTTTAACCGCTATGAGATTCTCGGCCTTTTGCCCTTGATTTTCTTTCCTGTGCTGGTGATGACCTTAGGGGAACTGCCTTTTGGCCCGATAATGAAGCGGGTGCTTTTGGCGGCCCCTTTCGCTTTGGGAATAGGGATACTCAATCCTTTCTTTGATCAGCAGGTATTCATCATCGGCGGACTTAGCTTCTCCAGGGGCTGGATTACCTTTTTGGCGATTCTGATTAAGTGTGGATTAACTGTGACCGCGGCCCTATTGCTGATAGCCACCACGGGGATGGATAAACTGGGCTCTGCTTTGCGGATGTTAAAAATACCCAAGATATTTGTCCTTCAGCTTCTTTTGACTTATCGCTATATCTCCGTCCTCATGGAAGAGGTTTCATTGATCTGGAGAGCTTATTCCTTGCGGGCACCTGACCAGAAGGGTATCAAGCGGAAGGTTTGGGGGCCTTTAATTGGGCAGTTGCTCTTCCGGACTTATGAAAGGGCCCAGCGAGTCTATCAATCCATGTGTTTAAGAGGTTTCACGGGAGAATATAACATGGGAGAGCAACCGCGGATTACTGCCAAGGATATCGTCTATATGATGGGTTGGTGTGGCTTTTTCATTCTCGTCAGAACTGTGAATATTCCGTTGTTGATAGGAACCTTATTCTATTAATTGCGAGCAAGTACGCTAACCGGCACAAGATACTTCGCTTTGCTCAGCATGACGGTTCGTGTCATCCTGGAAGAAGAATGACTGAAGGATTTTAACAGGAGGGACCTTATGAGTCACCACATGACAGAAGTCAGAGATCTGCAATATATTTATCCCGATGGCCATAAGGCAATTAAGGGAATGACTTTTACCATTCATCACGGGGAGTCGGTAGGCATCATCGGTGCCAATGGTGCCGGGAAGTCCACCTTGTTGATGCTGCTGATGGGGGTCATTTTCCCTAGCCGGGGAGAGGTTCGGGTGGGGGAGGTTTTAGTCACGAAAAAAACCTTACCCATCGTCCGCCAGCGGATGGGAATGGTTTTTCAGAACCCCGATGATCAGCTCTTTATGAATACAGTTTACGATGATGTGGCCTTTGGACCCCGTAATTATAAGTTGGACGAACAAGAAGTGGAAAAGCGAGTCCTTCAAGCCTTAGAGATGGTGGGGATTCTTCATCTCAAGGATCGGGCACCTTATAAATTATCCGGCGGGGAAAAACGTTCCGCCGCTATAGCCGCTGTGCTTTCCATGCGTCCAGATATCTTAATTATGGATGAACCCTCTTCGGCTCTTGACCCTAAGTCCAGACGGAGGCTGATGAAACTGCTCCAGGGCTTTGAGCATACGAAGATTATTACCAGTCATGATCTTGACATGGTCTATGAATTATGCGACAGAATTATTGTTATTCATCAGGGTGAAGTGGCCGCTGATGGCCCCACGGCGGAAATCCTGACCAATGCAGAATTGCTGGATGCTTGTGGTCTGGAAATGCCTTTGGCTTTGCAGGGGTGTCCGGTCTGCGGAAAGGGCCTTAGAGGTAATTTATCTAAGAACCCATAAATAGCTAGCCTGGCTAAATAAGAGGATTTAAAAACAACGCTTTCTTAAGAAATTAGGGGGCGTTTTTACTTTTTTAGCAGAAACTTCTTAAATTTTTTAAAGATATGTACAAACAGACGAAACTTAGAATATAGGTAAGAAGGAGGGACTTTTATCCAGAGATTAAAGGGGGGAATTGAAATGGATGCTCTGAGCTTAGTTATGCTATTGGCAGTGGTTGTAGAAAAAGTTGTGGACCTTTTTAAAACTATAGTTAGTGCTCTTCCCTTTCTCCCTGATAAATTCCGCCCCCTTACTATTGAACTAATCAGCTTAGGTACGGGGATTTTTCTCGCCCATCAGACTCAGATCGACGCTTTAAGATTAATCGGAATCCAGACCCAAAACGAGTATGTGGGGATATTTCTCACCGGATTGGTGGTTGGCAAGGGCGCAAATTTTGCCCATGATTTCTTTCATTACTTTAATGGCAAGCAAAAGGGCGGACCATAAGTGGGGTTAGAGCATAAAGTATTAGAGCATAAAGTAGTCTAAGGAGCAAACCTTTGCTAAAGCAAAATCGGAGAGGACACAAAAGGCCGTCTCCAAGCAAACCGGAGGAAATTTGAGTGAAAGGAGGAGGTTATCACGGGATACGCGATAAAAGAGCAGATTCTTGTTCATAATCGGCCCCAAGAACCTTTAGAGCCCCAGGGTTTTGTGATTCATTCTACCGCAACCTCCGAGGCTACAGCCCAAACTGAATTCAACTATTTTAACAGCCAACACCGGGCTGCTTCGGCCCATTATTTTGTGGACTGGAGTGAGATTATCTTTGCCATCCCGGAAAACGAGGTGGCTTGGCATGCCGGTTATACGGCCAACCAACGTTTTCTATCCGTAGAAATGATTGAACCACGGGAGCATGACCCCCAGAAATTCCGGGAGGTGTGGAACCGGACAGTTTGGTTGGTGGCAGATGCCTGTGTCCGCTATGGATGGACAAAGGAAAACGTTTTTTCCCATCGGGATATATCCCTTACCTATAGAGAAACCAAGCATGCAGACCCTATTGATTATTTGAAGTCCTACGGTTACGAGTGGGAGGATATGCTCGCGGCCATCGAGACCGAGATCGACTGGTTGAATAGAGGAGCAGGAGTTGATACGCAAGTGGAGAGTTTAATCTTAGTAGGCCGCGGACCTGATGAAAGAGCGGCAGGTTATCTAGCGGACTATCTGCGGGCACCGGTCCTTTATCTGGACCAAGTTGGTCAAGGATATTTAGATTCCGCCAAGAAAATCTATGTAGTAGGCGGAAATACAAAACCGGTGGGACGTGCCATCCTTTTGGCGGGTGCCGACCGTTATGCAACCTGCCAGAAGGTACTGGATTTTATACGAAAGGGCAAGGTATAAATAAGAACTTCAGCTGCTCATGCCTCTCTAAGGCGTAGCTAATTTTGAACGTAGTCAGTGATAAAAAGACGAGAGTCTTTAATGAGACCTCGTCTTTTTTACTATTAGATTTTCGCGTCGATTTGTGTCTTTTATTTCCCATATTGTCCTCGCTATTAAGCTTAGCTTTTAATTAACTTCAGATTAAACCCGTATGCCGCTACTGCTATTTTAAACCCGTATGCCGCTACTGCTATTGGGTCAGGATACTTCACTGCGTTCAGCATGACATAATGTGTGGTGTCATCCTGAGCATGAGCGAAGGATCTTTTAGATTATTTAACTTTCGGATGAGCCTTTTAATAGGCTCTTATAGGCCGCCAAAGTCTTTTCTCCGACCTTAGTCCAGGAATAATGCTTTTGAATGTGTTTGGTCAAGGGTTCGGGATTATAGGTCAGGGCCTCTTCCAAAGCAGGAAGGAGGCTTTCTTCATTAAAAGGGTCGATATAGACGGCCATATCCTGGAAATATTCCTTGGTGCATCCTTGATCGGTGGAGAGGACCACTGCTCCGCAGGCTCCGGCTTCTAAGCTGGATAATCCAGGCGTCTCAAACCAGCTGGGCATAGCGTGGACCTTAGCAGCGGCATAGGCTGAGGCCAAGAGTCTCCCTTGCAAAGTACCCAGATAAATTACGTTGGGATAAGCCTGTACTTCCTCGAAATAGTGAGGCTCATTGATGGGGCCGGCTAAGACAAGGGTGACTCCTAATTCCTGACAGCATTGAGCCAGCCACTTTTGATTTTTGCGAGCAGAAATTCGACCTACGGATAGGATAAACTCTTCCGGAAGTCCGGGGCATTGCTCCCGAAAATAGGTTTCGTCTATACCAAGATACTCCACTGGAAAGCCGTTAGGTATGACCTGATAAGGAGTAGTTACTTGAAAATCCTCTTGGATCTGAGCCATTTCCTGTTGGCCATTGGGCAGAAGCAGGTCGCAATCCTGGAGTAATTGTCCTCGCCAAGACTGATAGGATTCCCACTGGTTAAGAGCAGGAGAATCCTCACCATCTTTTTTAAGGTAATGCTCCATATTCCAATAGATTGGGGAAACTACCGCAGGTTTTTGTTGTTTCCGGGCATTTTCTAAATACATGGAGGAGTCTACTACGCGGGTGGCGTTAAAAATATGAACCAAGTCATATTCGTCTAACCGGACCTTGGGATTAAGGGATAAAAAGACCTGTACGCCAAGGTTTCTAAGGACCTGAGCAGTGGCCAGCAGTTGAATGGTATCTCCCGCCGGATTTTTCCGAAAGTCCCGGCGGGTTTGAAAAAGAACTTTCACATTAATATCCCCTTTGCAAGGCTTTCAGCAAGGTATCTGTAACTAGGTTATAGCGATGGGCAAGTTGTTCAAGGGTCATATCCAGAAGATAGTAAATTCCGCAGCCGGAGACCGGAATGCCCATCCTGCGAAAGATAGGCTTAAGCTGGGGATATTGCTTCAGGACATCCCCATATTTCATCAGGCTGTTTACATTAACCATCTTTGCCAAAATCCTTTCTTGGTCGTAACTTGTTGCTGGTCTTGAAGGGCATTTACTTTTGCTTCAAGTTGCCGGAGAGCCGCAAGGGTCTCTTCATTTTTTTCTTTGAGCTCTTTAAGAATTTGCAGTGCCGCCGGGAGAGAGTCTATTTTTTCGTTTAAGGATTCGAGGTCGTTAGTAAGGTTAAGGGTAGTTTCTTTAAGATTATTGAAAATTAAATTTAAGTCTTCTGTAGATGAAGTTTCCGCAGGTGGAACTTTAGTTGGCGCAAGCAGGGGATTGCCCTGAGGGGCATTTTCACTGATAGGCTGGGAATCATTAGCAATCGGAACCTGTTCTTGAGCGGAATCAAAGGAGTCTTCGGGAACTGCTTTGGGCAGCTTTAGCCAATCGGCAAAGATGGCGTTTTCCTGGTTTTCCTCCCGCAGCCAATGGGTGTAGTTAATATTTCCTTGAGACTTTTGGGCGATCATCAATGGAAGGAAATTGGCGGAAAGAGTCTGGATAGGTTTCCAAGTATAATCCTGCAATTGAAAGAGAACGGCTTGATTTAGATAAACCATAAGGCTAAGTACACCTTGGAATTGAAGAACCCCCAATCCCCGCCATGGACCTTGAAGATCTGCCGCAGGTGGGGCTTCAACCTGCCATGTGCTTCTGAAGTCATTCAGTTTGGCATGGGTTGCCTGGCCGGTTTCAAAGCGGTCACTTCCCGGTTGTTTGGCTGCCCAGAACAGGTAGCCACGGTCATCGGCAGTAATTGTTGCGGTCATATCGATAACTTCCCGTGGAATATTGAGAACCTCTTGACGTTTTGACCACACAAAGAAGGAGCCGTTGAAGATGCTCGACATCAGGACGGAGCGATTGCCTAGGAAGGTTATCATTAAGACATGGAGATTAGAGCGGGAGTCAAGCAGAACCTGGAAGAGGGGATGACGGGGATGGACCACTTCCCCAATCAGGGCGGATCTCCAGGCTTGACCGTTCCAAAAGAGATGGGTGATGCGCCAAACATCGGGCAGGCCGTAATTTGCGCTTGCATAAAAAATGTGGATGACTTTGCCGACGGGAAAAAGGAGTAGCTGCTCGAAACGCTGAGACCGCACATCCAGCTTTCCTAAGGGCATAGATTGGTGTTCACCGTTAACTGAGATAAGGTCGTAACATAGTTCCCCGGTGCTTTTTATGTAGGCGAGATGGATCTGATTAGTATCATCGATTATCCCTTGAGCAAGCAGGACCGATTCGTCTAACTGAAAGAGGGGCTCTTGGTCGGTTGTCGGGAATAAGGTCATCCGGTCACTATCTACCTCAAGCAGGAAGGAATATTGATCTGTAAGCAACAGACGGGATTGAGGAATTGTCGTAACAGGCAACAATGCACACCTCCTAGGTAGGATGAACTAGGGCTGTCAAATGACAGCCCTAGTAGCTTTGTGACAGTGAGTAAAAAGAATGGGATCAGCTGAGATTGACATGGTTTGCCCGCAGTGGTGCCGGACTGGGCAATTGGGGAGGGAAGAAATCGGTTGGGAATGGGGTAAGATTTGGATTCAAGAAGTCGATACAAGGCTCTTCAGTGGGAAATTCTTCGCAGAAGGGCGGCTCCGGGCAATAGCCAAAGGCCTCTATAGCCAGTTGGACGAAGCCCGTCAATTTGGTGATAACAAAAGAGCCTACGGTGACGACTAGGGTGTCTCCGGAGATGATCGCAGGAACCAGAAGCTCACTGCGGGTTTCAACTCTTAAGTTGAAGTCGAATTCAGGACGGGTTGGGGGATAATAGATGACAATGTCCTTGAAAATGTCCGGCAAACAGCCGTTAACAGTGACGAGTTGCCCGGCAGCATTTCTCACTGTGGCGGTGAAGCAGATGCGGACGGTGAATTGGGCGCGGGCAAAGTTTGGGCGGCCGGGAATCGGAGTGATGACGATGCTTTCCGGAAGGATGACCCCATTCTGAAAGACAAGGTCAACAAAGGTGAATGGCCCGCCGCAATCGGGAAGATCGATTGGGAAATTTGGAAAACACTCTCTTTGTTGGCAGCTAAAGAAGACTTTTTCAACAATTATGCATACTCTCTCTTGATAAGGGTCATATGGATAGAGGTCAGCCATGAGTTGTTTTCCCTCCTTTATTGTATTTTCGGGGTATTCTATTCAAGTTGAAGCTTAAGTGTTACAGGATTAGCCTGTGTCGAGCCCTAGGGCAAGGATTTTCTTATCAATTTCCTTAGCCCGGTTTTGCCAGGTATTGTTGACGGCAAAGGCCTGTAAGGCGCCTCGATCTGCTCCCCTGAGCAGGGCCTCTTCAATACCTTGGGCGAAGGTTTGCGGAGTAGAAGCCGGTGTCAGTGTGGAGCCGAGAGTGGCCTCGGAGTCGCTTGTAATATAGGAATGTGCTTCTAATAGCTCCGGCAGGGGAGTGGTCACTATAGGTGAGCCCACCGCGGCATATTCATAAAGCTTGATGGGATTACAGCCATGGGTCATGGGGGTATGCTTAAAGGGGATCAGGCTCACCTTAAAGCGCTGAAGATAGCCGGGGAGTTTCGCATAAGGTTTTTGCCCCAAATAGCTGACATTGGGAGCTGTTAGGGGAAAATGCTTAAGCATTACTAAGGCACCGAGAAAGACAAAATTAAAATCGGGGTGTTTGCTGATGACTTCCTCCAGCAAGTCCCAGTCCAACCAAGGGGCAATTGCTCCGCTATAGCCAATCAGGGGTTGTTCCTTCGGTAAGTCCTCCGGGCGTTCTTGAGGAGTGGAAAAATGGGCATAATCGACGCCGTTGCGCAGGAGGGTTACTCGAGGATGTTGGGAGGAAAGCAGATCAAAAAGGTTTTGGGAAGTGGCAAAAACCAGCTTCGCTCTGGTGAGCACAGGCTTTATGTAAGGAGCACAGGCCGAAAAATCTTCCCTAACCTCATCGGAGCAATCAAAGATCACGGCATCCGGTTGATATATATCGATTAAATTAACATGTTGGGGAAAGGTTAACCAAAGAATCCGTGGGCGAGGATGAGCCAGTGATAAGGGTGAGATTCCCCGGCAAAGGTAGAAGGAATCCCAGAGCTTTTTGACTTGGATTTCCCGAAAGGACCCGACATCCTCATATAGTACCGTGTATCCCAAGAATGATAGTTCTTTGAGAATCTGCTGCGGCCTTTGAACCATCCAGTTCCAAGGTAAAGTGCGGGGATAAATAATTGTCGGCATAATTTCACCTCCCTTAAGACAGTCCGACAGGTCCCCTTTTCATTTTTAAATAAGTTTTAAATAGTGACCGTCCCTCTAACGCGAGTGCTGCTACAGAGTATGTGAAAGATAATGAAGGTGCAACCAAAGGTCAAGGCTTATTAACAAAAAGCCACAGTTCTTCATGCCGAACTGTGACTTGTCGATTTTGCACTATTCAGGTTTGCGGATACGAAAATTCTTAAAACTGAGCGAAGATTTGCACGTAGTAATTTCCGGAGCTGCTGCTTACTACGCCTACACCTACATGTGTATAGGCAGGATTCAAGATGTTTCGGCGGTGGCCGTCACTGTTCATAAAGGCAGCCATAGCAGCATCTACGGAGACGTTGCGGGCGATGTTTTCGCCGGCGGAGCGGTATTGAATACCGGCATTTCTGAGCATCTCAAAAGGAGTACCGTAAGTTGGCGAGGTGTGGCTGAAGTAACCGTTAGCCTTCATATCGTTGGCTTTCAGTTGAGCCAACTCCACTAAGCGAAGATCAACCTTTAGGGGAGCAAGTCCGGCGGCAGCCCGTTCTTTATTGATTTCGATAATCATAGCTTGCTCCTGGGCACTTACCGTAGTTCCGGAAGTAGCCGGGGGTGTCGGCTGGGTCGGAGCCGGTTGAGTAGGAGCCGGTTGAGTAGGAGCCGGTTGGGTAGGTGCAGGCTTAGTCGCTGAGGGATAAGTGATTTTGAAATTCTTTAAGGAAATAACACTGCCATACCCATTTGTAGTATTCACAGGATTTGTTTTAACCGCTGCTTGCACCGGTGCAGCTATTGCTAATAAAGTGACTAAAGATATGCCAATAGTTAATTTGTTCATCTTTTTCATAAATTACCTCCGTTTTTTAGACCAAAACTATAAAATAAAATCAAAAGTGGTTTTTCATTTAAGAACACATTTAGAGATGAACTCACTGTGTTCTTATCCATTTTGGGACAAATAAAATATAACATTACCAAGCTGTGAAACCTAGTAGTACATCTTTCCAACCCTTTTACGTGATTGGAGTTGTTAGTTTATTAATGGCAAAGGTGCACAAAGGCTGGAAATTTCCCAAGGTCACATAAAAGAGTTATAATAGATATCTACATAAGTACCTGTAATTGGAGTAAAATTTAACTAGGGCTATTTTTAATACCTTAATTTGAATTCTAATAAGGAGTTTTGGTCTTATCATTAAATACGAATTCCTAAAGCTGAATTTTGGGGTTAAGAGTAATTGCTGAGAGGTTGTGAGCAAGTGAGCTCCAAAGTCGTTTTAAAATATTGCCCGGAATACACTTCGGGTGTGGAGGAATTATTAAGAAGCGGATTGCAAGAATTAGGAGGGATGGAGGCTTTCGTTAAGCCGGGCCAAAGAGTCTTCTTAAAGGTGAACCTACTTATGAAAAAGCGTCCCGAAGAGGCCGTCACCACTCATCCCAGGGTTGTGGAAGCTGTTGTCCATCTTGTTCAGGAAGCCGGTGGCATTCCGGTGATCGGCGATAGCCCAGGGGGACCCTACACTGTGGGAGCTTTGCAAGGGATTTATGCCCGTTCCGGTTTAAAAGAAGTTGCGGAACGAACGGGAGCGGAGTTAAATCTAGATGTCGGTCAAGAAACCGTTACTCATCCCGAGGGAAAATTAGTCAGGAGCTTAACGATAACTAAGAGCATTTATGATGCCGATGTGGTTATTTCCTTATCCAAACTAAAGACCCATGGGATGATGACCTTTACCGGGGCTGTGAAGAATCTTTTTGGTGTTATCCCAGGACTGCTTAAAGCGGAGTATCACTTCAAGATGCCGGAGGTGAAGCAATTTGCCGATCTTTTGGTCGATATCGTTACTTGGGTCAAACCTGCTTTAAGCATTATGGATGGAGTCGTGGGGATGGAGGGAGATGGTCCCTCCGCGGGTAAACCCCGCGCAGTAGGTGCGTTGCTGATCAGTGAGGATCCCTTCGCCCTGGATGTGGCGGCCACTCATTTAATCGGTCTTAAGCCGGAGCGGGTTCCCACGATAATGGCTGCCCGTGGAAGAGATTTTGCCAGCCGGATCGAAGAAGTAAGCTTAATCGGGGACCCTCGTTCCATCTGGCGCATCCAGGACTTTCAAGTCCCCAAGTCCGTGTCCGTAAACTTTATCGATCTTGTACCTTTTCCTAAAGGGGTAAAAACTTTCATTTTGAATAGGGTACGCCCACGACCGGTTTTTCATCATGATCAATGTGTGGGCTGTGCCGACTGCGTGAAGAATTGTCCGCCCAAAGCCTTATCCTTTAACGATAAAAAAAGGCCCGAGCTAGATCTCGAAGCCTGTATCCGTTGTTTTTGTTGTCAAGAGCTATGTCCTCATCAAGCGGTGGAGATTCGCAAGCCAAGGCTGGCCAGAACGCTGTTTCGTTAGCTTTCTTCTTTTCTTGTCCAGCGATTGCTATCCCTTACCCGGTACTTTTCCATCATGCGGGCGAAGGCATCTTCCAGGTCAATGTTGAGGGAATTAGCCATGGAAATAATAATGAAGAGAATATCAGCCATTTCTAGGGCTAGATCTCCTTCCGGCTCATTGGGCTTTTTGGGTTTTTCGCCATAGCGGTGATTGACTTCCCGGGCCAGTTCCCCTACTTCTTCGGTAAGGCGGAGCATCATGGAAGAAGGTTGCCAATAACCTTCTTCGAATTGCGAAATCCAATCGTCAACTTGTTTTTGCCAATCTTTGATTTCCATTGTTGTGCCTCCCAATATAAGATTAACCTAAATATTTCCGACTTAGAAAAAGATCCTTCGCTCCCGCTCAGGATGACATTACAGGATGATATTACAGGATGACATTACAGGATGTCATACTGAACGCAGTGAAGTATCTTGACCCAATACTGAAAAATTAATGAATTCTTAATAAGAAGTTCTCTAAATAGAGCTTTTATTTACTTTTATTAAAGTGTAAAATAATTTCTTGGGATAAGCAAGGGAATCAGGCTCTCCATGTAGAATCGAATGGAGAGGCTAAAAAGCAGAGGAGGTGGACCGTGAGTTTTCTTACTCAACTTCAATCGTCTTTCGAATGGCGAACAATTTTGGATATTGCGGTCGTGGCCATTGTCCTTTACCAGCTTTTAATGCTGATTAAGGGAACTCGTGCCGTTCAGCTTCTCAAGGGTATTCTTGTTTTGCTTATTATCTCGAATATTGCCCAGTATCTTGAGCTGCCCACCATTGGTTGGCTATTGGACCGACTTTGGTCGATGTTATTTATCGCCTTGCCGGTTGTCTTTCAGCCGGAGCTCCGTCGTGCTTTGGAACAGATTGGACGGGGTAAATTTTTCGTGCGCCATCCTCAAAATGTGGGTTCTGAAGCCATGATTCAGGTTATTGATGAGCTGGTACGGTGTACTCAAGTACTGTCCAAGAACCGGATTGGGGCCTTAATCGCCATAGAGCGGACTACAGGGCTTCAAAATTATGTGGAGACCGGTATTAAAATCGATGGTGTGGTTTCTTCAGAGTTCTTACTCAATGTTTTTATTCCTAATACTCCTCTTCATGATGGAGCAGTCATTATCCGAGGCGATCGCGTGGCAGCGGCAGGGTGCTTTTTACCTCTTTCCGAAAGTAATACCATTCAAAAAGATCTTGGAACACGCCATAGAGCTGCTATTGGTCTCACCGAAGTATCGGATTCCATTGTCATTATCGTTTCCGAGGAAACAGGGGCAATATCTGTATCCATCGATGGGGTTCTGACCCGTTTTCTCGATGAGAAAAATCTCAGAGAATTGCTTAGTCGAGAGCTTCAAGTTGACACGGCGACCAAAAGTCATGTACCCTTTTGGAGGTCATAATTATGAAAGAGATGTTACAGCGCAACTTAGGCTACAAACTAATTTCCTTAGTACTGGCCACTCTTTTTTGGCTCTGGGTAACCAGCCAAGGTAATGGGCAGACCCTGGATCGCAATCAGCCCCTCACCTTATCCTTAGTTACTAAAAATATTCCAGCCAATTCCATGATCATGACTAAACTGCCTTCGGTTAAGGTCAAGCTGGAAGGATATAATCCCAGTGTCAATATCAATGAGCTCTATGCTTATGTGGATCTCAGCGGCAGCGAACCGGGTGTCCATGACTATGAGGTTAAAATGGTCCCCATCCCCAATATAACAATCGTGGAGATATCGCCAAAAGTAGTCACTCTCCAATTGGATACAATTGAAGAAAAAATGCTCCCGGTTACAGTGGATGTTGCAGATACACCGGCGGTTGGGAAAAAGGTGGGAGAGCCCATTGTTAAGCCTAATGTGGTAAATGTCAGAGGGCCCAGCAGCCTTTTGAATTCCGTAGACAAGGTTCTTGTTCATCTTAGTGTTGCCGGGGCAAGTGAAACTGTTCAGGTCTCAAGACCCCTTCTTTTCCGGGATGAAAAAGGACAGCCAATCTTTGGTCCTGATCCTAGTGTAGAGACTATTACCTCCAGCCCGTCCAGTGTAGACATTATTGTCCCCATTGTCGCAAAGGAGCTGGAAAGCAAAATGATACCCTTAAAGGCTGGGCCCCTTACAGGTAATCCGGCAGAGGGGATGGAAGTGCGCTCTGTCCAAGTGGTTCCCGGTGGTGTTCAAGTTTTTGGGGAAGCGGATGTGCTTAAGGGTTTTGAGGTTCTAAATCTTGGTCCGGTGGATATCAACGGTATTGCGGAGAGTAAAACTTTTGAGATATCATCCGATAAAGTAACTTTACCGGAGGGAATAAGTTTTGATTCCAGAAGGACCTTTTCGGTAATTGTGGAAATGGGTAAGACAATTCAGCATAAAACTCTTTACGACTTGCCGATTTCCCTTAAAAACCTTTCCGAAGTGCTGGTTCTAGAAAAGCCTCTTCCGGCGATCAGTGTGACTGTGAAGGCTTACCCGGAAATTCTCGATCAATTGACAAAAGATCAGATAAATTTATGGCTGGATGCCGGTGGGAAAGCACCCGGCGAACATGCCGGTAAGATCTTCTGGCAGCTTCCTGCCGGAGTTGAGATGGTTTCCGTACCGGATATTACCTATACCTTAAAGACGAAAGAGGCTCCGCCGGAACATCCGGAGACACCGGGAACTTCTGTGACCACCGGGATAACCCGGTAGAGTAAGAGTTAAAAGAGATGTATCTTTTGCCAAGTGGAGGAAAAATCGTTGAATCTTATTTGGACTAATTTACGAGTTTCGGTAGAAGAGGATGAACGCGATCTTCCTTTGCTTGTGGCTCGTAAGCTAAAAGTTCCGCAAATGAGCATTTCTAACCTGCGAATCCTGCGCCGCTCAATCGATGCTCGTAAAAAGCCTCAATTGTTTTTCGTTTATACCCTCGGATTTTCCCTGGAAATACCGTATAAAGAAGTGGGACGAGTTTTACATCGGGTTCCGGAGCTCAAACCTGAACCACAGGTTGAGCCGAAATTATTAGTTAAGCCCGCTAAGAAATTGAACCATCGCCCCATAATCATTGGGGCCGGACCGGCGGGATATTTTGCTGCCTTGGCTTTAGCCAAAAGGGGTTATGCCCCCTTGGTTTTAGAGCGTGGTGATGATGTGGAAACCCGGACCCGGAAAGTGGAGAAATTCTGGCAAACCGGACTGCTTGACACTGAAAGCAATGTTCAATTTGGCGAAGGGGGAGCGGGAACCTTTTCCGATGGGAAGTTAACTACCCGCATTTCGGATTCTCGAATCACCGAGGTCTTGGAGACCTTTGTGGAACAGGGGGCTCCGCCGGAGATCCTCTATTTAGCGAAGGCTCATATTGGAACAGATATTTTGAAAGAAGTCACTCGGGGGATGCGGCGGAAAATCCAGCTTTTGGGTGGAGAAGTGCGTTTTCGGGCAAAGTTAACAGGTCTACGCCAAGCAAGGGGGAAGATTACCGGGGTCGAGGTCAATCACAGCGAAGTGATTCCTGCGGAAGCGGTAATCTTAGCAATTGGGCACAGTGCTCGGGAGACCTATCGTTTACTACTGGACCAAGGAGTTCATCTGGAGCAGAAGGCCTTTGCCATCGGGCTGCGGGTTGAACACCCGCAGGAACTGATCAACTTATCCCAATATGGGATTGAATTCCATCCTAAATTAGGCCCTGCCGATTATCAGCTTACCTATCAGGATTCAACAACCGGGCGAGGGGCCTATGCTTTTTGCATGTGTCCGGGCGGAAAAGTGGTAGCGGCAGCCTCGGAAGAGGAGCGGTTAGTCACCAACGGCATGAGTGAATACAGGCGTGCCACAGGTGTGGCCAATAGTGCCTTAGTGGTTACTGTTGGGAAAGAAGATTTTCAAGAGGATCATCCTCTTGCAGGTATAAGGTTTCAGGAGTATTGGGAGCAGCAGGCTTTCTTGGCTGGGGGCCGGGATTATAAAGCCCCGGCCCAAAGTGTTCAAGATTTTTTAGCCAGAAGGGTCACGGGGGAATATTTTTTACCCCCAAGTTATACTCCGGGGATCGAGGCAGTGGAACTGCACACAATTTTACCTCAAGCTGTCGGGGATGTTTTGGATCGTGCACTCCTTTCCTTCAGTCGGAAAATACAAGGTTATATTGATGAAAAAGGGACCTTAACAGGTATTGAGACCCGTACCAGTGCTCCGGTGCGCATTACTCGGGAAAAGACCGGGGAAGCGGTGAACCTGGCAGGGTTATTTCCTGCCGGTGAAGGGGCGGGTTATGCCGGGGGAATTATGAGTGCGGCAGTGGATGGTATACGGAGTGCCGAGCGGGTTATGGCTCAATATTATCCCGCCGATTAAAAAATCGGAGTCAGATACTTTTGAGTTTTAGAGTCTATTAGTGGGGAATAGAATAGGATAGAATTAAGCTTTAGGAAGGGGTAGGGTTACTTGGGTAAACTATTTGGAACGGATGGGGTGCGGGGTATAGCGAATAAGGAACTAACCCCTGACTTGGCTTTTCGTTTAGGTCAAGCCGGCGCTTATGTTTTGAGCAAAGAACACCCCCACCCTCGTATTGTAATCGGTAAAGATACCCGGATCTCCGGTGACATGTTGGAAGCTGCCCTTATCGCCGGAATTTGTTCCGTGGGAGCAGATGTTTTACGGGTGGGAGTCCTGCCTACTCCGGGGATTGCTTATCTGACCCATACTTTAGAAGCCAGTGCTGGGGTTGTTATCTCAGCTTCTCATAACCCGGTTCAAGATAATGGCATAAAATTCTTTTCCGCTACCGGCTACAAACTTCCCGACGCGGTAGAGGAAGAGATCGAAGAACTGGTACTAAGCAAAGAAAGACCCTGGGATATTCCTATTGGCGGTGATGTCGGACGAGTCATTGAGGTGGCTGATGCTGAGCGCCAATATATTGACTTTCTCAAAGGAACGGTAGGTTCTCTTGAGGGTTTAAAAGTAGTCTATGATGGCTCCAATGGGGCGGCTTTCCGGGTGGGCCCACGGGTTCTTCATGAATTAGGAGTCGAGGTTATCCCCATATCTGTTAACCCTGATGGGGTGAACATTAATGCAGGCTGTGGTTCCACTCATACTGAAGCCCTTCAGCAAGCTGTCATAAAATATCAAGCAGATCTAGGGCTGGCTAATGATGGGGATGCCGATCGCCTGATTGCCGTGGATGAAAAGGGCGAAATCGTTGATGGGGATTTCATCATGGTTATCTGTGCCTTGGCTTTAAAGGCCAAAGGCAAGCTGGCGGAGAATGCTATCGTGGTCACCGTCATGAGTAATCTAGGGTTGCATATTGCCCTTAAAGAGGCCGGGGTTAAAATTTTTGAGACTCAAGTTGGTGACCGTTATGTAATGGAAGCGCTGCTGAAGACGGGAGCCAAGCTAGGCGGTGAACAATCCGGACATATTATTTTCCTTGAGCATAATACTACCGGGGATGGACTGCTTACCGCTCTTCAATTGATGGCAGTGCTCAAAGAACAGGGCAAATCCCTTTCTAAGTTGGCTTGCCAAATGGAACGCCTGCCTCAGGTCCTAATCAATGTAAAAGTTAAGGATAAAAAGACAGCCATGGAAAACCCCTATGTCTTGCAAAAGGTTGAGGAAGTCAAACGCTTCTTAGGAGACCGGGGGCGGGTCTTGGTTCGTCCTTCAGGAACAGAATCCTTGGTTCGGGTCATGGTGGAGGGGCAGGATCATGAGCAATTAATAAGCCTTGCTCAATCAGTTGTTGATATTATTAAGCGGGAAGAACTATAGATACAAAT